>CALGXJ010000198.1 GCA_937936035.1 Eximiradius proteiniborus | reverse complement strand
TACATTAGTGCCTGAACAGGGTGAGTTAAGAATTGTTAATATTGATGTTGATGTGGCTGATTTAATTCAACCTAAATTAAAACCAAGAGAAGAAACAAAAGAAGAAGAGGAAGAACCAATTGAAGCAATTGAAGCAATTGAAACTTCGCAGGGACAAAAAATGCGAGAAATGAACGTGTTTGTATCTCAACTTGAACCCGGGATGATGATGGGGCAAACTCTATTTACTAAAAATGGTATGCTTGTTGTAAAAAATGAAACTATTCTTGACGAAGCCACTATAAAAAATATCAAACAGCTTGAAAGCACAGAAATGATACCTTCGAAAGTAACAATATTAGTCCCACTATAATTTATGAGAAACATAATTGTAATGAAGTTTGGCGGGAGCTCAGTAGCAAATGCTTCCGCAATGCTCAATGTATTAAAAATAATTTCTGCCAATAATAGCAAAAAACTTGTTGTATTATCTGCTTGCAAGGGAGTAACCGACTTATTAATAGAAGTTGCGAACTTTTCATTACAGAATTATCTAAAAGCAAGCGAAATAATTGATGAAATATCAAAACACCATAAGCAAATCATTGACAATGCACTAAAAACTGAATTAAAAAACAAAGCGAGTGAAGAAATAGAGAAGCTAATTAGGCAAGTTAGAGAATATAGTGAAGGGACTCATTTACTACAAGAGCTGACACCAAAGATGATGGACTATTTTGTGTCATTCGGAGAGAAATTATCAACAACAGTTTTTTACTATATTTTGCTTGAAGAAAAAATAAATACTGCTTTGATAAACTCGGAAAATTATATAATAACAAATAGTAAGTTTGGAGAGGCAGAACCGAATTACACTTTGATAAAATCAAAGGTTCAAAAAGAGTTAATACCACAATTTGAAACATATGATACAATAATCGCGCAGGGATTTATTGGTTCAGATACAGATGGCAGAACAACAACATTAGGACGAGGAGGTTCGGATTACAGCGCCTCGATTTATGGGCTGGCACTTGGTGCAAATGAAATTCAAATCTGGACAGATGTGTCGGGAGTAAAATCTGCCGACCCAAGACTTGTTGAGCAAGCAATCACAATAGACGAAATGACAATCGATGAAATTCGTGAACTTTCATTTTATGGAGCAAAAGTATTACATCCGGATACAATAAAACCAGCAATAGAGGCCGGCATTCCGATTAAAGTATTAAATACATTTTCTCCACTGGAACAAGGAACGATTATAAAAGAGAACTTTCAAGAGAGCGAACCGAAATTGCACTCGATTAGTTTATTAAGTGAAGTTACAAAATTGCATTTCCATCTTGATGCAAAACGTAACAACAACTTTCAAGTAGTGGATATTCTGAATTATTTTATCAGGAGGAACATCAAAATATTGTTTTCCTCGCAATCAGAGACATCATTATTATTGTTTGCAAAAATGGATAATCATCAAGTAGGTAATTTGAAAGCAACTTATACAGATTATCAAGTTGAAGCAAGCAAAGGAGATTTGATTTGCCTTGTGGGGAACAACATATTACTTGATAAAGAATTATTATCTAAGTTATTCAAAAAAATTGAGAATTACCAAGTAGATTATTTACAATTTGGAATAAATAAACAATTATCTCTCTTGTTTTCGAAAGAGAACACAAAAGAAATAATCGAAAAAATACACACAATTATTGATAATTAGTTTTTAATGTCTTTTAAATTTTCAAAATATTTTCTGATGAGTTGTTCATAATCTTTTGTATAAGTGCGTTGCGCGTTGTTTATCATTTCCTGAATAAATTGATTCTGGCGGAGGAACTTCTCGAAATCAGCGGAATTCGGACTATCTCGAAATATGTCCTGAGCAGTGCGGCCTTGACGTCGTTCTTCGAAGTCTCTATCATAAATTGATTTTGTAGCATCGAGCAAACGCGAGAGAATTCTTTCTTGCTTACGACGGGTTTCGGGAGAGACATTTCCACTTTGAATTTCGCGAGCAACTTCTTCCATTTCACGAGCAATTCGGTTTAAATCACCAAGAGCTAATTTATTTCCATCGGGGGCATTTCTTTGCTCTTCGGCAAGTTCCTGAAGAGATTTTTGAGCTCTGCCCTGACGGTCGGCAAGACGTGCCATTTGAGCACGCTGTTCTTGGGATAGGCTTCCGGGATTGTTGCCCTCGCCAAGTTGCTGCATAGCTTGATTAATTGCTTGCTGTTCGGCTGCTAATTGTTGCAATCGCTGCTGGAAAGCCATGCCTTGTCCGCCACTTTTGCTTTGTCCTTGCCCCATACCACCGCCAGCATCGCAAGAACTTTGCTTGTTTTGCATCTGGCTTAGCATAGATTGCATTTGTCCGATAGTAGAGTTTAAGGATTTCATTGCCTCAATTTGTGATTTGGCAGCCTGGGACATCTGCCTATTAGCAAGATATTCCACAGTTGCCCGCATTTGCATAAGAGCATTTGTCAATTCTGAGCCAATCTGAGGAGTAACAGCAAAGGATTTTTCGGCAAGTTGAGCCATTGAATTAGCGACATTGGAAACACTTTCGAATAAATCAGCCTGTTCGCTGGCATATTCTGGAATTTTAGTAGAGTTAAAATCGGATTTTTGAGTTTTATCTTTCAATTTTTCTTGATTATTAGAGGTTGTAAGTAAATCTTGAAGTGCCTTTTGCATTTTGCGTTGAGCTTCACGATTTACTTTATCATTCATTTTGTCTTTCAATTCATTCATTTTTTGAGAAAAATTCTTAATCTTTTGAGAAGCTTTTTGTTGTTTCGAGGCAGATTTTTTGAAATCACCTTTTTCTAATGAAGAAGAAGCTTCCTGCATATCCTGCATAGTTTCTTCGTAGTTAAGTTCATCAGCAGCTTGATTAAGATCGCTAAGAGGCATTTCCTGTTCACCA
>CALGXJ010000197.1 GCA_937936035.1 Eximiradius proteiniborus | reverse complement strand
GAAGAAAACAGCAAAGCTCTATCGATAAATGCAATAGACCAACGATTATTGCCGTTCAGGTTGGAAATTGCTAAAATTGCAACTTACAAAGAAATGGTAATGGCAATAAAAGAAATGAAAATACGAGGTGCCCCACTGATTGGAATAGGCGGCGCATACGCAATTGTGCTAGCATTGCAAGAGATTATCCAAAATAAGCAACCTTTTGAAAAGATTAAGGAAATTATTTTAGAGATTCGCTCGGCACGTCCAACAGCAGTAAATTTGATGTGGGCAGTTGATAGAGTTGCCTCAGGAATTGATTTTTCGCTTTCGGTTGAGGAAAACTATGAACGAGCGATACAAATAGCCCGGCAAATTTATTCCGAAGAAGTGAGAGCCTGCAAGCAGATTGCAAAAACTGGCTTCGGCTTGATAGAGTATTTATATTTGAAATATCAACGACCGTTAAATATTCTAACGCATTGTAATGCCGGTTGGCTTGCAACAGTTGATTGGGGAACAGCACTTGCTCCGATTTATTACGCACACCGGAAAGGAATACCGCTTCACGTATGGGTTGATGAAACCCGCCCTCGCAATCAAGGAGCAAAACTTACTTCGTTTGAACTACTTGGCGAGAATATTTCTCATACAATTATTGCGGACAACACAGGAGGCTTGCTTATGCAAACGGGCAAGGTGGACGCTGTAATTGTCGGTGCAGATAGAATTACAAGCAAAGGTGACGTTTGCAACAAGGTTGGAACTTATCTGAAAGCTTTATCTGCGAAAGAGCATAATATTCCGTTCTGGGTAGCTTTCCCGACAAGCACAATAGATTGGGGAATAAGTGATTATAAAGAAATACCGATAGAAGAACGCCCGAGCGAAGAAATTGACTATATCGAAGGAGAATATATGGACAAAATCTATAAAGTTCGAATTACACCTAATCGTTCGAAATCTCTGAACTATGCATTTGATATAACTCCGAGCCAATTTGTTTCGAAGTATATTACTGAACTTGGAGTGTTTGATAGCATACAAAATCTAAAAGAAGAGAGCTCCATATAAAAAATGGCGGGTTGTTTACCGCCATTTGTTAAAATTAAGAAAAGCAAATTTACTTGATTAATTTTTTTTTGGATCTACAGCACTTCCCCATCCGTTTATATCAATAGTTTTGGATTCTTCGTTGTCTGTTGTAATGGAGACACGAATTGAATTCACACCGATTTGCGTTGGGGTAAATTTTACTTCGAGAGGAGTTTCAGATTTTGGTTTAAGCACGTCATTAGCTTTAAGGTTAATTTTTAAAGATTCAGGGTTAGTTTTAATATCTAAAATTTTGATTGGGGCGTCGGTATTATTTTTCAGCATAACTTTGGAGCTTGCTTCCTGCAAATAATAGAGTTCGTTGAAAGGAATATATTGAGGCACAACAACAATTGGACGGAACACATTTGCTTTTATATAGTAATAGAAAGATTTTTTCTCTGGGTCGGTCGATTCAATCATAATGCTTTTGACAACGTTGTCGGAATAACCTGTAATATTCAAAGTTATGTCTAAATTAGCAGAATCACCGGGAGCAAGGATCTTTTTGTCGAGAGGAGCAGTAGTGCAACCGCACCCCGGTTTCACATTAATAATGTGGAGTTCCTCGTTGCCTCTGTTGTAAATTTTTACAGTTGCTTTCAGAGGGTTATCGGTTGATTTTACCTTACCCCAATTATATTCATTCGGTGGGAAAATCTCAAGTTTTGGCTGGGAGTATGCAACAACACTAAAACCTATAAAAGCTAAGAACAAACCTAATAATCTTTTCATAGCAAACCTTTAAACATTATTGATGAAACTAATAAACAAACTTAATAAAAAAAAATAATATTATCAAATTATGGTTGATTTTTCAGCAGCATAAATGTATCCCTAATTGCATAGGCAGAGCCGACAACGCCAATACCACCTTCGACGCTCCCAAGCAGTGGATTAACAGAATTAACACCAAGATTTTGCAAGTACCAGCGAACTAAATTCCAATCTGCGGCCATAATAGTAAGTTCGTGCTTACCAAACCATCTGAAAGCTGACCACACGATACGAGCTTTTGTATTAGGAATTAATCCAGAAACTGATTGTTCTTTATATCTATTTTCATTAATAAAGGGATTATACACTCTTCTATTTTTTTCATTAGTTGGAGGGTCAAGATATTTGCCATATTCAAGAGTATCCAAACAAGTTTCAGCAATAATATAATAATCGAAACCAGGTGCACGCGTCCAAGAGATTGAATCGCTTTGAGGTAAATTAATAGTATCTTTTGGATATTGTATAGTTTTATTGACGCGGGTTTGCCAATAAATTTCTGTAGGAGTGGTAGTTTTGCCGCTAAGAATTTTTCCATCAGGCAGTTTAACTTCAATTGTATATTCAGTATTTGGTTTCACTTTGTAATTCACATCTGGATAATAATAGCCGGGTTTTAAAGAATCGTAGTTGAACAGAAGTGAGAAAACTTGCCCATCCGCTTTGACAAGTACTTCTGCATTTTTGATAAAAGCTTTATAATGATTATATTTTGAAGATATTGGCTGTGTTTGCAATAAAGCAATATTCTGGATAGGTTCTCCGACGAGCAAAATTGCTTCCAGAACGACATCGGGTTTGTAATCGGTTGGGACATCATCACCGCAAGCAGCAAGAAAGACCAACGAAATCAATATATATTTGAGAAGTTTCATTTATCAATCCTCCTAAAATTTAATTTCATAAGAAATAGTAGGTAAAATAGGGATTAATCGGACATCTTCAACTTTTGTATCTTCTTCTCGCAGATCATAATATCTGAACCATATATCGCGACGATTATAAACGTTGTAAATATCGAAAATAAGCTTGGAATTAAGACCAAAAGTTTTAAAA
>CALGXJ010000196.1 GCA_937936035.1 Eximiradius proteiniborus | reverse complement strand
ATAAGTTAGATAATCTTATTATTTTTGCAGAACTACAATATTTCCCTCAACTTGCCGAGAAATATCCGAACACGCTTCTTTTGATTAATAATGAAAAATCAAGAGATTATAATAAAGACAAAATTCTGAAAAAAATTAAATTTTGCATTTTCAAACGAACAGAAGAAGAGTTCGAAGAAAGATACAAAAAATTAGAAGAAAAAGCTGAACTCTACCGGACAATTCTGAATTCATCTCCTGAGCCGGTAATAATGATAGACGAGCAAGGAACGATACTGGGTTCGAACGATTATGCCGACAATATAATGATAAGGCGGCTCGACAGCTATCTCGGGAAAAATCTCTACGACCTGATTTCTATCGGGCTTAGCTCTATGCTTAGAGTTTATACAAAAAAAGCTAAGCTTACAAAATTACCGGTTAATTTTCTTTTCAAGCACTACGATTACGTAATCGAGTACACAATAGTTCCGGTATATAACGATGAAAGCACCTGCAAATATATAATTTTCCGTGATGACCAAACAGAGCGTGAATTTGCTGAGCGTGCGTTGAAGTTCAACGTGGATTTGCTCTCCAATGTGCTGAACAGTTTGCCGGTGATGGTATGGCACGTAAATCACAATTTTGTTGTAAAACTTGTTTTGGGATCGATCGAAAATATCGGACTGTTTCAGGATATGCAGGTTGGCGAGCAGTTAAGCGAAATGCTCCGATCATACCCGCAATTTTATAGAAATATTTTGGAAGCATCTCGCAACCGCAAGCGATACTCGATAGAACAAATCGGGGATAAATACATAGAAAACTTTTATTCTGCAAAATTCGATGAGCTGAACAATTTCAGCGCACTTACAATTGTTAGCAACGACATTACCGAAAAGATAAAAGCAGAAACCGAACTCGACGAAGAACGCCGAAAACTGCAGTTTGCTTTTAGTATGTCGTTCGAGCTATTCTGGGAATTTGATTTTAGAACGAATACCTTTGTTATTCACAAAGTGAATGAAGATAAAATATATAAATTCCCGCCTCCAAAAATATCAGGTAGAGAATTTTTGAAATATTGTTTTGACGATGAAATTCCATACTTAAAAAAACTATATATATCATTTAAACGGGGGGAAATTACCAGTACTGAATTTTTCCTGAAAATGCGGGATTACGAAGGACGCGAGCTTTGGTATGAAAATAAAGTAGCAGTTTTCGAATACGACGATATTACGAAGAGACCGATAAAATTGCTTGGTGCTTCGAGAGATGTTTCTGATATAGTTAAGATTGAAAATGAGATTTACAAATACAGGAATATGCTCGAAAGTATTATCAATAGAGGGAATATTTACTATGTTCTTTTTGATAGAGAAATGAGAGTAATAACGTACAACAAAAATGCATTTGATAAACTGCTATCAACGTTAAATATATATCTCAGGTATGATGCAGATTTCAAGCAATTCCTGAAAGAAAATGAGCTTTCTAAAAAAATATATAATTCATTTTTGGAGGCATTGAGTGGACAGGAAATTCATTTTGAATACAATTATATAGATTACGTTGGTGGTGATTATTGGGTTGAGCACGTGTTTAGTCCGATTTATTCGCTTGAAGGCGAAATCCAATATGTGAATATTATGGCGCGACCAATAAACGATAGAAAAGAAGCAGAAATAAAACGTCAGGAATCTATCGTGATGATTGAAAATGCCGCGAGAATTGCTTCCATTGGTATAATTGCAGGCGGTATTACACACGAAATAAGCCAGCCACTTAATGCAATCAAGGTGGCTGCCGATGGGATTCTGTATTGGAACAAACAAAATGAACTAATGCTTCCAGAGCAAATAACAAGGCTTATCAACAGAATTTCTAATGCAATTTCGAAGATTGAAAATATTATACAGCATATGCGTTCATATTGGCTGGAATCAGCAAGCCAGGATCGGGTTGAGGTGAAAGTATCTGTTGTTATTCAACGTGCCTTGAGCCTTGTTATGCAGAAAATCCAGGCACACGATATTTACCTTAAAATTAAAGAACATAATCCTGATTTAACTCTTACAGCGAATCCTTTGCAATTGGAAATAATAATTAATAATCTTATAATAAATGCTATTCAGGCAATTGACGAAAAAGACCAGACCGAGAAAGTAATTGTTATTTCATTCGGCGAAGAGGACGACAAAAAGTACATTTCTGTCGCTGATAGCGGAATCGGTTTGCCAAAAGATGTTTCGATTGACAAACTTTTCGAACCGTTCTTTTCAACAAAAAAGCAAGGCAAGGGCACCGGGCTGGGGCTCGCAATTGTGAAAGTATTTGCTCAAAGATTAGGCGCGGCAATCGAAGCCTGCAACAACGATATGGGTGGGGCAACGTTCAAAATTTTATTCGATAAATAATTTAGAAACATTTTTTCTCGTTTTTCGTTTATATCTTGCATAATTGAGAAAAATTTTATGGATTTCGGTGGATTTAAAAATCAGTCGCAAAAGATTTCGACAATAGCCGCAATAGTGATTGGCTTTTTGTTTTTTGCCGCGTATCTGTACGTTACGGGATTAATCGCTCAACCGATAGTTTTGCTCCTGATTTCAGTATTTATTCTTTTTTCGTTTCGCAAGAAAGCACCGATTATAGAAAAGCTATTAATCGTAGTTGCGATTTTTCTTGTTTTTAGCTTGATCAAGGTAATTGGTTCGTCGATTGTTCCGTTTTTTATAGCGTTTTTAGCCGCTTACCTGCTCGACCCGTTTGTCGAGAGGCTCAAGCAGAAATGGAATATAGCCCGCTGGCTGTCGTCGCTTGTGTTTATTCTGGTAATTATAGGTGTATTTACTGTTGTAGCTGTATTTGTGTTTCCAATAATTTTCGATCAGATCGATAATGCACTCAAGAGCCTTACAGCATATGTAAATTCTGCGAGAAAATATGTTGAAAGCGATGAATTTTTCAGGAAATTGCAAAAATTAGGGCTACCGAAGAGCACTATCCGCGAAGCAGTCCGCGACGAGCTAATTCCTCGAATCGAGGGAATAGTGAATGTGATTTTCAGCAGTTTGCTTAATGTATTGAGTAGCCTGTCGGTAATATTGACGCAGGTAGTAAATGTAATTCTGACGCCGATTATGACATTCTATCTGTTGAAAGATTTCAGAAAATTCAAAGATTATATCAAAGACAATCTGAGAACAAAGAACAAAAAGTTGCTTTCGGACTTACGCAAATTAAACGTAATTGTAAAAAAATACATTGGCTGGCAGATAGTTGCAGCGATGATAGTTGCTACATTCTGCTCGGCGAGCTTCACATTTTTCAATCTTCCATATTCTATTGTGCTGGCGTTTATTGCCGGGATACTGAACCCAATCCCGTATTTTGGTTCGGCAATTTCTATGATAATAGGAACGTTTGTAATGCTTCTGGTGGATGATGGCAATTTCTTTGTTAATATGCTGGTTGTAGTTGGGTCTATTTCGGCAATACACTTTATCAATGCCTATCTGATCGAGCCGAATGTGCTTGGCAAGCAAGTTGGATTGCATCCGGTTTTGCTAATTATTTCATTATTTGTGTTTGGTGGCTTGTTGGGATTAATTGGTTTGCTGATTGCTGTTCCGACTACTGCGGCATTAATGATGTTTTATGAAGAATGGCGAAAAAATGAAATTAATTTAGAAGAAGATTACGAGGACGAGGTGGCTAAATGAAAAAAATTGCAGTTGTTCTGATGAGTGGTGGGATGGATTCGGCACTTTGTGCGGCAATAGCATTGAAAGATGGCTACGAAGTTGCAGCGTTGCATCTGAATTATCTCCATAGAACGCAACAGCGAGAGGAACGTGCCTTTAATGAAATATGCGACTATTATGGAATTAGCCGAAGGCTTGTAGTTGATGTAAACTATTTCAGACAAATTGGAGGTTCGAGCCTGACAGATTTGCAGATTGATGTTCCAAAAGCAAAATTCGACAAAAACGAAATACCAAACACATATGTTCCGTTTCGCAACGGGAATATTTTGGCAATAGGGACGAGTTGGGCTGAAACACTTGGTGCCGAGGCTATCTACATCGGAGCAGTTGAGCAGGATTCGAGCGGCTATCCTGATTGCCGTGAAGATTTCTTTGGTGCTTTCGAGCAAGCCTTGAATTTAGGCACAAAGCCTGATACGCACTTAAAAATTGTAACACCGATTATACATCTTTCGAAAAAAGAAATAGTTCAACAATCGATTTTATTGAATGTCCCGCTTTATTTAACGTGGAGTTGCTACGCAAATGAAGATGCGGCTTGCGGGGAATGCGAATCGTGCCTGCTTCGACTTCGTGGGTTTGAGCAAGCAGGATACAAAGACCCAATCAAGTATGTCAATAAAGCAAACGAGTGAGGTATAGCAAGATTTTTTAGACTTGTTCGTTTATTTCTTTATACAATAAGGAGGTTAGGGATATGTTGAATTCAAGCAAAAAAACTGTTTTGCTTTATTCTTCTCTTTCGGTTTTGAGCTTTGCTTTGTTGGTTGGCTTTAGCTTACTTTTTTATAATTCTTCGTTTGCTCAGCAGAAAAATGTTAAAATAGGAGCAGACAAAGCTCCGGTAGTGCCATCGGAAGCGGCAAAGGCGTTCAACGATGCGCTTATAGCAGTTTCCGAAGCGGTAAAACCCACAGTTGTAGCGATAAGTGTAGATACAAAATCAAGTTCGAAGAATCAATTCCCCGGGTTCGAGGAATTTTTCAAGTTTTTTAATTTTCCCGAAGATGAGCAAAGGCAGGAGCGACGCGGTCGTGGTGCTGGTTCTGGTGTGATTATCTCGCAGGATGGCTACATTGTTACAAATAATCACGTAGTCGAAGATGCTATTGAAGATGGAATTAAAGTTATTACTAGCGACCAAAAGGAATACAAGGCAAAACTCATTGGGCGCGATCCTCTTACTGACTTGGCAGTTATCAAAATCGAAGCCTCGGGGCTAAAAGTTGCACACTTTGCAAAAATTGAAGATGTGAAAATCGGACAGTTTGTTATTGCTGTTGGCAATCCGCTTGGACTGAATTTTACAATTACCAGCGGCATAGTTAGTGCAATTGGGCGAGGAGCGATGGGACTGCGTCGCGATCCATATGCAGTTGAATATTTTATTCAAACAGATGCTCCGATTAATCCGGGCAATAGTGGTGGCGGGCTGTTCGATATAAACGGCAGTTTGTTGGGAATAAATTCGGCAATTGCAACTCAAACGGGCACCTATATTGGCTATGGTTTTGCTATTCCTGTTGATTTAGTTCATTCAGTTGTGCTGGATTTAATTGATGACGGGAAAATTGACCGTGGCTATGTGGGGGTAGTAATTTCCACAGTCGATGAAATTAGTGCAAGAAATGTTGGCTTGCCGAGCGTTCAGGGCGTTATGGTAAATGATGTGCTCAAAGGTAGCCCAGCAGACAAGTCTGGAATTGAAATCGGCGATGTTATTCTCGAATTGGACGGCAAGCAAATAAACAGTTCTAACCAATTGCAAAGCTATATTGCTCAAAAACGTGTTGGCGACAAAGTCAAAGTTACTCTCTGGCGCGATAAACAGAAAATCACCAAAACTGTTACTTTAGAACGTCGCAAAGGTGATGATTCGGATGAAAGCCTAAGCGAAGACGATTCCTCCGGCAAGAAAGGCGATACATCCGCTAACGAGCCGGTTTCGTTCGATAAGTTTGGCTTTTCTGTTGCTCCGCTAACTTCCGAACAGAAAAAAGAATTCGATGTAAAAAATGGTGTTTACATTTCGCGTGTCCAGAGATTTTCTCACGCAGCCGAACGCGGGCTTTCCCCTAATGGCGTAATTGTCAAGGTTGATAGAAAAGACCTGAAAACCACCGGGCAGCTCAAAGAAATTCTGGAAAGCAAAAGCAAGGGCGAAACTGTTATGTTTCAGGTAAAATATAAAGAACGCAATCAGATAGTTGCATTAGAAATTCAGTAAATTATCCGGATTTTAACTTAAATTGTGGAAATTTAGCAGAGGCGACAGTAAGTCGTCTCTGCTAGTTTTGTAGTTCGATTATTATAGCTATTATTTTTTGAATTCGATATGTATTTATATATTGTTATTCTAAATATTGCCGTTAATTTCAAAACGTAATTTAATATAATGGAAATAAAAAGATTAAAAACCAAAGGTGAAACAATGATAGAAAGAACAGAAGACCAGTTCTGGGCATATGAAACAAATGAAAATAATAGTAAGGAGGATTTGGTTTTATTGGATAATGTACAATTTATTTATGAATTATCATTAGCCAAGATGTTGATAGTGATAATTATGTTGGAAGCGGGGCATTTACAGTTTTACAAGAAAACGGGGTAGTAAATAAAGAAACTTTATTTATTTTCTTACGTTTGAAACCTTTACTTGATTTTTCCTTGAAGTTTAATACTGGAACATCTTATCCAACAATTACAGATGAAGATATTTTAAATTTTCCTTTGCCAAAATTTGATTTTAAAATACAGGAAGAAATAAAAAAGAAAATCACTGAAATGTACGAAACAAAAAAACTCTCCAAATCTCTACTGAAAATTGCCAAGCGAGGAGTGGAGATAGCCATCGAAAAAGACGAAGAAGAAGTGGAAAACTGGATAAATTATGAATTAAAGAAGATAGGTATTGAATTATGAAAATCGCCACTTGGCACAATTGCGCAAACAGTGGCTATACACCATTACAGCGGCGCAGAGCTGCCAGTAGCTATATTTCATTGCTCATATTCACAAGTATTAGCTTCTTGAGTTAGCAGGGTTTATTTTTTCTAACATACCATAAAAATTATTACCTCAGATGCTTTTTCGAGCAGACATACATTTCACACACTTTTACTTCACACTTCGTATCGCACACATAACAACCGCTTGGTAGCATTTTACAAAAAAACTTTTAAAAACATTTGGTAATAAAAAAACTTTTGTAAGTTTATTTCATGCATAACTAAAAACGCTACCAAGTGGCGGAACGTTATGGGGCAATGTAAAGCGACACGACTAAAAAGAAATAAATGGCAAAGACAACATTTTGGGACGTTATAGAAAAGACGATTGAAAAAGTTGGGACACCACTTTCTGCAAAGGAAATTTGGGACAAGGCAAATGAACTTGGAACGCTTGGTGACTTTACA
>CALGXJ010000195.1 GCA_937936035.1 Eximiradius proteiniborus | reverse complement strand
TGTTACGATATTATATTATATTTTATAGATTACAGATAAATTTTTAGTAGATTATCGAGGTTCCTATGGAATTAAAACAAACTTCTACTTCCGACACATCCCAATCACAACTTCTTCAATTAGTTTCATTTCATATTGAGGAGGAAGAGTTTGCTGTTGATATTCTGAACATTCAGGGTATTAACCGTATGATGAATATTACTCGTGTTCCAAATACTCCTGCATTTGTCGAAGGAATCATAAACCTTCGCGGGCAGGTAATCCCTGTTGTAAATTTACGCAAAAGGTTAGGTTTCCCACCGAAAGAACCAGACAAAGCAACACGTATTATTGTTGTAGAAATCGGAAAACGTGTTATTGGTTTTATAGTCGATAGCGTAAACGAAGTTCTTCGTATAAGTAGCTCAATTACTGAACCGCCTCCACCTATGGTTGCTGGAATTGATTCCGAATATATTACTGCAGTCGGGAAGCTCGAAGATAGGTTGCTAATTTTGCTTGATTTAGAAAAAGTCCTCTCGGGTGAGGATTTAAATATTATTGAAAATATTTCAAATAATTAAAAAATATAGGAGATTGAAAATGAAAATTGGTATGAAATTAGGTACTGCGTTTGCAATAATTACAGCTATTCTAATTATTGTGGTTTATATGAGTATTTCTGCTATTTCAAAATTAAATGATTATGTTGGAGATTTAGCCAATGACAAATTTCCTAAAACAATTTGGGCAAATCAAATAATTGATGCAGTTAACGACGGTGCTCGTGCCTTGAGAAATGCATTACTTACTGACGACCCAAAAGAACGTGACGAACAAATTAAACGCACTCTGGCAACAACACCAAAAGTTGCTATATACCTCGACTCGCTCACTAGAACAATAAAAACAGAAGAAGGGATTAAAAAATTGAATGAGATGAAACAATTGAGAGAGAATTTTGTTCAAGAACGTGAAATATTAATAAAGTTGATTTTAGAAAATAAAAAGAAAGAAGCTATTGAATTTTTATTTGGAACGTTTCGAAAAGTACAAGCTGATTATTTAAATAAAATTGATGAAATGATAAAATATCAAGAAGAATTATTTAATAAAGCAAGTGTAGAATCTCAAGAGACATATAACTCTGTGTTTACTTTGATGATGGTATTGGGATTAGTTGCTGTTTTGCTGGCAATTGTTTTAGCTGTAATTATTACTCGTGGTATAGTTAAGCCGCTTAATGTTGCTGTCAATGTAACTGAAGAAATTGCACGAGGTAACACAAACGTAAACGTCGATATAAGGGGCAAAGACGAAACAGCTATGCTATTAAACACTATGAAAGGGATGGCTGGAATAATCAAAGCAATAATCAATGAAATTAATAATTCTGTAAAAATGGCAAAAGATGGTAAGTTAGATTATCGGGCTGATGCTACTAAATATCAAGGTGACTACAAAGAACTTGTTTTGGGCCTCAACTCAACTCTCGATGCTGTCATAGGACCTCTCAACGTTGCTGCTGAATATGTTGACCGTATCTCTAAGGGTGATATTCCTCCTAAAATCACTGATGAATACAAAGGTGATTTCAACGAAATTAAAAATAATTTGAACACTTGCATTGATGCTGTTAATCTCCTCGTCTCTGATGCTAATATGCTTGTTCGTGCTGCTGTGGAAGGACGTCTCGATACTCGAGCCGATGCTTCCAAGCACCAGGGCGATTTCCGTAAAATTGTTCAAGGCGTAAATGATACTCTCGATGCTGTCATTGAGCCAATAAAAGAAGCAAGTCAAGTTCTTGGAATTATGGCAACAGGCGATTTAACAATAAGAATGCTTGGTGATTACCGTGGGGACCTTGCAAAATTAAAGCAAGATATTAATATGCTTGCTGATTCACTAAGCGGACTTATCAGACAAGTAAACGAATTGGTTGATAATACAGCAAGTTCAGCAACCGAAATATCATCAACTGCCGAAGGACTGGCAGCAGCCTCGCAAGAACAAAGTGCACAAGCAGACGAAGTCGCATCCGCAGTAGAACAAATGTCTCGAACTATTACAGAAAATGCAATGGCAGCTAACAAAACAGCAGAAGTTGCCCAAGAAAACGGGCGTATTGCTTCGGAAGGCGGTCAGGTAGTAAGTCAAACTGTCAATAAAATGCGTGATATAGCGAAAGTAGTCAAGAACTCAGCTGAAAACATTGAAAAATTAGGTGAATCAAGCAAGCAAATTGGCGAAATCATATCTGTTATTGACGACATTGCTGACCAGACAAACTTACTTGCTCTCAATGCCGCAATCGAGGCAGCTCGCGCGGGCGAACAGGGGCGTGGATTTGCTGTAGTTGCAGACGAAGTTCGTAAACTTGCTGAACGCACAACAGAAGCTACAAAACAAATTGCAGTAATGATAAAAGGCATCCAAAGCGAAACCGAATCAGCAGTGCTTGCAATGAACAAGGGGACTATTGAGGTTACAAGCGGGATTGAGCTTGCCGATAAAGCTGGGCAATCACTACAACAAATACTAAATTCAACACAAGAAGTTATTGATATGATAAACCAAATAGCAGCAGCTAGCGAAGAACAATCAGCCACAAGTGAACAAATATCGAAAAATGTAACTTCAATTTCTCAAGTCACTTCAGAATCTGCTAAGCGGATTGAGGACGTTGCACATACTGCAGAAGATCTTGCCAAGATGACAAATCAATTGTCTGATTTGATGCGACAATTTAAAATAGATGAATACAGTTCTAATATGCCTATGAGACAACTATCAAGAAATCGGGCAAAGCAGTTGGAAAGCAAGTTAGGGTAAAACATCACTGACTTTT
Organism: Eximiradius proteiniborus; assembly: GCA_937936035.1. Lineage (GTDB taxonomy): Bacteria > Bacteroidota > Ignavibacteria > Kapaibacteriales > UBA2268 > JAKIZO01. Next base: position 3,719 of record CALGXJ010000195.1, on the reverse strand, counting down.
GGAAAGGGACGCAAATTAATCAAAGCGTCCCTTTTATTTATTTGTATTGAATATCTCTTTATTATTAAGATTCCTGATTTCAGAAAATAGAAATGTTAGAGCAAGAATAGCAGCAAGGAAATCTGATATTGGTGCAAATGCCCAAAGTCCATCTAATCCATAAAATTTAGGAAGAATAATTACAAGTGGAATGATAAAAATAATTTGTCTGGTTAAAGTAAGAATAATAGATTTTGATGGTTTACCAATAGCCTGAAAATACGCACCTAATATCACTTGAAAACCAATAATTGGTAACGATAAAACATAAATTGTAAGTCCGTGCCTTCCAACTTCAAGTAATTCCATATCATTAGAGGAAAAGAGTCTAATAACATCCTTAGGAAATAAGATAAACAATAAAAAACCAGAGAAGCATACTATAGATGCATACATAATCCCACGAGTAAGAAGTTTCTTGACCCTTGCTAATTGCTTAGCCCCATAATTATAGCCAATTATAGGTTGAATACCTTGATTTAATCCAAATACAGGCATTAGAATAAACATTACTGTGCTGTTAATAATTCCCATTGCTGCAACAGCTGTCGGGCCTCCATAATAAAGAAAACTACTATTGAGAATAATAAATATTCCACTTGAAGCAACGTGCATAATAAACGGAGAAAATCCTATTCCAATAATTTGTTTAGAAATAGTTTTATCAAGTCGAATATTATTAAGTTTCAAGAAACTTTTGTCTGTCAAGAAATATACTAATACCCAAATAGCAGAAATAACCTGAGCAAGAACTGTTGCAAGAGCAGCACCTTTTATTCCCCATCCAAATCCAAAAATAAAAATAGGATCCAAAATCGTATTACTCACTGCTCCAATTATCATTGTAAACATTGCAATTCGCGGATTTCCCTCACCACGAATAATTGCATTCAATACAAATGATGTTATCTGAAATATTATTCCAACAAGTATAATATTAAGATAATCTCTTGAAAGTGCTAAAATTTCACCTTTAGCACCAAAAAACACTAAAATTTTATCAAGAGATAGAAAATATAAAAGCGTCAAGAATAATGACACAGAAGCACTTAAAAAAACTGCACTTCCCAAAGCTTTTTCAGCCATATTTTTCTGTTTTTCACCCAGCTTAAGAGAAACGACAGCACCACCTCCAATACCAAACAACATTGCAAAAGAAAATGTAAACATCAGCAAAGGAAATGTCATTGTAATTGCAGAAATTGCATTGGAACCAACACCTTGACCAACAAAAATCCTATCAACTACATTATATGATGCGTTCGCAACCATTCCGACTATTGCAGGAACCGAAAACTTCCAAATCAATGAATCAATATTTTCAGTTTCCAACCTATTAATATTTTTCATAAATATAACCACAACAAAATATTTCTACGCAAAATTAATCAATAACAAGTAAGAGAAAAAAGAATTAGTTGTTTTATCTACACTAACAACATTTTTAGACACAACTAAAATCATTATACTTTTCTTTCGTCTTAAAAAAATAATCATTTAGATATGTTAAACAATTAAATATGTATCAATGAAAAAATTAGTATATCTATATGTTTTACTTATATTTATTGTAACAGCCAATATTTTCGCATCAGAACAGCCTACAGGGACACTATCTGGACGAGTATTATCAAGAACGAATGAGAAACCGCTTGTTGGAGTAACAGTTAGAGTTCTTGGAACAAATTTAGGAGCAATAACACGTGGGAATGGAACTTTTACTATTAGCAACATACCTCCGGGTGTTTATGCTGTTCAGTTCAGTTACGTTGGCTATGAAACATATGTCAATGCGAATACAAGTGTACCATCTGGGAAAAATATTAATTTAGAAATATACCTCACTGAAAGTGTTATTCGGCTTGAAGGTGCTGAAGTGCGTTCGAGCTACTTTATCAAAAAAGCTGAAACAGTGACAAGCACGCAAACATTAAATTCGGAAGATATTCGACGAGCACCAGGCGTTCAGGAAGATGTCTTGCGTGCTACTCAATTATTGCCCGGTGTTGCAGTTACATCTGCAGGTAGAAACGATTTAATTGTTCGTGGTGGCGCTCCATTTGAAAATCTTTACGTAGTTGATAATATTGAAGTTCCGAATATTAATCATTTTGGTTCACAAGGCACAGGTGGAGGTCCATTATCAATAGTAAACATTGATTTTATACGAGAAGTATCATTTTCTGCTGGTGCATTTGGAGCAAAATATGGAGACAAAGTATCATCAATTACAAATATTAGCCTAAGAAATGGCAATGAGAATCAATTTGGTGGAAAAGCTACACTTTCCGCAACAGGTTTTGGTCTGAACTTAGAGGGGCCGACAAATGATAATGGTTCCTTTTTGTTCAGTGCAAGACGTTCATATCTCGACTTAATATTTGAAGCAGCCGGTTTTGCATTTATTCCAGAATATTGGGATTTTCACGCAAAATTTAACCAAAGGTTAAATAGTTCGAATACTTTGTCTTTTTTAACCATTGGTGCAATAGGTTCTGTAAAGTTAAATAATAATAATGAAGAAAATAGATTTGATAATAGTCGAGTTGCTGTTCCAACACAAAAACAGTATTTTTCAGGACTTACCTGGAAACACCTATTTGAAAATGGCTTCACTACAGTAACTATTGGACAAACTTTGACTGACTATTCGACATTTCAAAATGATGAAAATTTAAATAAAATACTGAAAAACGATTCACGCGAAGCCGAAACATCATTAAGAACAGACGTAGATTTAATGGTAACAAATAGCGGACAGCTTACTTTTGGAAATCAACTTAAATGGGCTTCGAAATTGAAATATGATGTCTTTGTTGCAGGATTTTTCAGAACTGATATTAATGGAATTCCGCAAGAATTATCAGTTGATACAACATTTAAAACATATCAAAATTCTACGTATTTTAGCTATACACAAGGGATAGGCCAGCATAAATTTACTTTAGGCGGACGATTGGAATATTTTAATTATGTTGAAGAAAAATGGCTCTTTTCGCCCAGAATTTCTGTCTTGTACCAAATAAATCCAGTATCAGCAATAAGTGTAAGTGGTGGTAGATACTTCCAATCACCTTCCAAAATCTGGTTAATCGGAGCACCTGAAAATATGAGGCTTAAAGCTATCCAAGCAGACCAATTAGTTCTTGCTTATGACCACACACCACTTGAAGATGTTAAAGTCCAAGTTGAAGTCTATCACAAATGGTATTCAAATTATCCCGCAAGATTGTGGAGACCTTATGCAGTGCTTGCACCTAATGGATTTGATGATATTAGCAATGATATTCCTTTTGGTCTCGAACCCTTGCTTAGTCAAGGTAAAGGATATTCGAGAGGCTTTGAAATTTTCATACAAAAAAAATTAAGTGAAATTCCGCTTTATGGACTACTAAGCTTTACCCTGAGTGAAAGTAAATTTAAATCAATTAAAGGCGTATATCGTCCCAGTGCCTATGACAGCAGAATAATATTAAATTTAGCTGCAGGATATAGAATAAATCAAGAATGGGAATTAAGTTCAAAATTTCGCATTGCTTCTGGACAACCAACCACACCATTTTTATCTAATGGTCAAAGAGACTGGAAAAATTATAATTTCGGGGATCGCTTACCCACTTTCCATGCTTTAGATTTCCGTACTGATAAACGTTGGAATTTTACTAAATACACATTAATAA
>CALGXJ010000194.1 GCA_937936035.1 Eximiradius proteiniborus | reverse complement strand
AATGCTCTTTCAATAATTCATAGTTCTGATGAATTCAATCTCTGGTTAACAGAATTAATAAATAATAGTGCTATCTACAACACTCGTTCAGAAGCTTCCCGAAATTATGTTTATTCTAAGGTTGGCTCTTCCGAAAAATTTGTTGAATTTTTATCGCCATTCCTGAAATGATTTACTTAAAGATTTTTCACTTGCTCCTCTTGCTCCTAATTTTGACTTTGTGCGTTTCTTGTATTAAAACCCCAAATTCACCAGAAACTTCTGATTTTATTACCGGCAATAATGGTGTGTTTGTCCTTTGCGAAGGACTTTGGGGTAGCGATAATGCAACCATCTCTCGTTTGGATTTAATGAGTGGTGTTGTAGTAAATCAATATTTCAGAAAAGCTAATCCATCACTTAGAATTGGAGATACTGCCTACGACCTTGAAATTAAAGGTGATACTGTTTTTGTTTCTGTTTCGACAAGTTCTACAATAGAAGTGTTTAGCAAAATCAATGGTAAATCTATTGGAAGGATATTTCTTCCTCAAAATTCTTTGCCTCGTGATATTGTCATAATAAACGATACAACCGCCTACGTTACCTTACTTTTTAAAAACCAAATCGCGAAATTCAATCCTAATACTCTAACATTTAAAGGTGAAACAATTGACGTTGGACCTTTTCCCGAAGGGATTTCCAGAATTGGCAATTATCTTTACGTTGCCAATTCCGGTTATGGTGATTTTTACCACAATGCACCAAAAGCAGGTTCGCTGTCCATTGTTGATATCCAAAATTCCAAAGATGTTAATAGTATCTTTTGCGGAAAAAATCTAATTGAAGTAGTTTCTAATACTAAATACAATCGTATTTATGCTGCATATTATAATCTTCCATCGCTCCCTGATTCGCTTGGTGGTATCGTTGAAATTGACGCCACTTCACATCAAATCACTCGTCATTGGCGCACTCGCCCAACTGATCTAACGTTTTCCCCTTCAATGGATACATTGTATTTTCTTCAAGGTAATACCGACGCAACTTCCGGTGTCTCCTTTATCCCATTAAATATTCCATTTGCACAAATTGAACAAAAAATCATCAATAAAAGCCCAAATTCAATTTGGTACTCGCTTTCTATTAGTCCTGATGCTGCTTTAATCTTAGTTGGTAATGCTAAGCGATTTACTTCAAATGGTGAGCTATTGATTTTCAAGAATAATTACGATTCTATTCCAATAAAAACTTATTCTGTTGGTGTCAATCCTAATAAAATTGTCTTTTTCTGAAGGCTTTTTAGAGTTCTTTACTCTATATCTTCAATTTTTTCTACTCCACGTATACCTTTTATCAATAGTAATTTCCCGAAAATCTCATTTAATTGATTTTCGTCTTTTACGTAAACTGTTATTGCTCCCTCAAACATTGAACCTGAAGTATCAAGATTTACTCTCCTGATATTATTTGAACCAATTGCCATTGTAATGTCCATCAACATTCCTTCCCGGTCTTCGCCTTTAATTAATAATTTTACTTCATAATTTTTCTTCATATTTTGAAAACGGTTCTGCAGTGTAGAATTATTTTTAAAATAATTATGAAGATGAAATACAGCCTTGAACGATACAACAAATTCTTTCCACTCAACTGATGGAAAACTGTTCGGCGATGAAATAACTTCTACCTGATCTCCGTTTCGAAGCTTGTACTTTAATTCTCGCACAATTCCATTAACTTTCCCGGATATGCAATGCAAACCCGTTTCTTGACTTATGTTGAAAGCAAAATCAATGATTGTTGCACCTTCGGGTAGCTTTATTGGATGACCATCCTTTGAATATACTGTTAGTTCGCTATCGAAAAGATTAGTTTTGATTGAATCCCAGATAATTTGAGTTGCTCGTTCGCCTTCCGTTAGTATCATATCTCGCATCCAGATGCCCCAGTTTTGAACATCTGTATCGTTCAGTGCCAAAGCTCTAATTCGTCCGGATTTTAAGGAAAACTTAGCTGCAAATCCTCCTTCTGCTATTTTTTCCATCTCTTCTGTTCGAATTAATATTTCAACTCGCTTTCCATCCGGACCAAAAAGCTCAGTATTAAGCGATCTGTACCAGTCTAACTTCGGATTTGCAACATAATCGGCAAAACTTATTGCATTAAATGCATTTGCTAATATGCCGTGCGCACGATAACACTCGGCAACATCGCTTGTTTGTAGTATCAACACTATTGAATAAAAATTATCTATGTCCTCTAAACTTTTACCATCTTTTATCATCTGAAAAATTTCGTACTCATACTTATGCACTATTGTAATAGTCGCTTCTATACCTTTTTCTTTTAAACTCTTTTGAATTAAATTAATAAATACCTTTATATATTCAATAAAATCTCTTCGTTTACTATTGAGAGCATCTTTGATTGCTTCGTATGTTTTCCTGTCTGTATAGTAAAATGCTCTGTTTTCCATCTCCATTCTTACTTTGTTTAGTCCAAGTCTATGTGCAAACGGCACATAGAAA
>CALGXJ010000193.1 GCA_937936035.1 Eximiradius proteiniborus | reverse complement strand
TATAAAATAAACGGATTACAAAAATAACATAATATTATTTATTGACAAAATTTTTTTTTCTTAACTTATGAATTTATAATTTTATTAGCAAGTTCAATGATTATCTCCGATTGTTGTTCCAATGTCAGCTCTGATGTATCTATCAAGATAGCATCTTCTGCTTTTCGCAATGGGCTAATCGCCCGGCTACTGTCAAAATTGTCTCGTGCAATAATTTGCTCTTTTATTTCTTCGATTTCTACAGGAATACCTTTTTCTCGCAGTTCCTTTGCCCGCCGCTCGGCTCGTGCTTCAATGGATGCAACAAGATATATTTTCAGCTCTGCGTTCGGGAAAACAACTGTTCCAATATCACGTCCATCCATTACTATTCCACCATTTTCCCCGATACGCCTTTGCTCTGCCACAAGCTTTTCACGCACACATCCAATTGCACTCACCGGCGACACCAACCGCGTTACTTCCGGCAACCGGATATCATCCGAAACATCTTCGCCATTGAGAATTGTTCTTTGTCCCTGCGGTGAAGTGCGAAGTTCAATTTTGATTTCGTCAAGTATTTTGCAGATTTCTTCTTCGTTTTCGGCTATTCCTCGACGCAACGCTTCAAGTGTAATAGCGCGATACATTGCACCAGTATCTATATATATGTATCCAAGACGCTCTGCTACAATCTTTGCCGAAGAGCTTTTTCCTGAGCCCGCAGGTCCGTCTATTGCAATTACAATTCTTTTCATAATTCTTATAATTTGTTCAAACAATCGAATACTTTCTTGTAATCAGATAAATCTTCAAACAATACATATGGTGTATAGCAACTCAACTCGCTTAATGGTGCCTTGCCGGTGGCTACAGCAACTGCTTTGAGCGAGTTGCTCTTTGCCGCCTGAATATCTCGAAATGTGTCGCCAATAATCACGGAATTAGAAATAGGGTAGGCATCATCAATGATTTTGCTTTTTTTTGCGCGTTCAATCGCTATCAAAGGTAATTTGTTACGGTCTGGGCAATCATCTCCAAATCCGCCAAATGGAAAATACTTGTCCAAACCTACCAGTGATAACTTTAAATAAGCATTCTTTCGAAAATTGCCTGTAACCAATCCCAATTCAAAATTATTTGCTTTTTCTATCTCTTCGATTAGTTCCGCCGCACCCGGCAATATCGTTATGCTTTCTTTCGAAATTCTTTGTTCGAATTTGTCAAAAATGTTGTTCCAGATTTGCTCAATTTCGTTGCTGTAATCAATACCATATAAATTGGAAATATCTGCAATGATTTGTAAATCTGTTTTTCCATGAAATGATGGGATGCTTTTAGAAATATCCATACTAAACATCTCGCCAAAAGCATCAATAAAGATACTTCTGGCGAGAGAACTTTCGACATTTAAAATAGTACCATCTATATCAAAAAGTACAATTTTTTTCATTGAACCTTAAAATGGCACGTCGTCGTCTGGTGTGCCTTCCTCGAACTCAGGTTCGTCGTAAGATTCTTTTTCCTGATTATCGTTTGATTTACGACTACCAAGAGAAATAACGGTGTTAGCAATGACTTCTGTTACGTGGCGAGTAACACCGTCTTTGCCTTCGTAGCTGCGGTGCTTAATCTTTCCTTCGACATATACTTTTGTGCCTTTACGGAAGTTTTCAGCAACTTGCACTGCTAAATTATCCCAGCACACAACAGTATGCCAATCGGTGATTTCTTTCCATTCTCCGTTGCTGTCCTTGTAAGCTTCGGATGTAGCCATTCGGAAACTGCATACGTTCCTCCCACCTGGTGTGGAGCGTAATTCTGGGTCTTGCCCAATATTGCCAACTAATGTGGCACGGTTAACACTTCTTGCCATATATCTAACCTTATTCTAAAAAGATAATAAAAACACAATTTTCAAATCAACGAAATTTTTTTGTAATTTCAAAATATTAATTGAAACCCTATACCTGAATAATTTAATTTTTTATCATAATACATTCCGTGTTCGTTCCAGCCATTGTGATTGTATATATAAAACCCAATCCCTGTTTTCATCGTAGATTTAAATATCACACCCAACTGACCGGTTGCATTTAGCCTTGTTATTTTCTTTATTCTGCTGATTTTATAGTCGTAGCCATACGATAGGTATAAATTCCGCCAGAATTTATACTCTCCGTCAAACCCAAATTGAGGCACCCATTTGCCCAGATTTTTCGGTAAAGTGGAAAAAATAAAAGTTGTTCCGCCATAAAATCTTACGTTTTTATACTGTACTGCACCGATTGCTTCTACAAATTCTCTGCTGTAGCTGAAAGGACGCTGCAAAAACACACTATCGCTTGCAAATCCATCTACTAAATGTGCTGATATATGAGCTATTCTTACACGCCATTCAAATGGTTGCTCCAATAAATAGCTCTTGCCTGATACATTTGCACCAAAAAAATAATCGCTCGCTTCCACCGGAAATTTAAAATGTCCAACTGAACGCAATCGAGTATAGGTAAAAAAATCTCCGCCTAAACGCACTTCTGCCGAATCTGATTTATGCAGTGTGCTTAAATCAATCGAAGTGCCTATGTCGAGCCTCAACTTTTCGTCGTCAATATTGTATATCGTCCCGACTCGCGGCTCAAATGTGTTCCCCACAAGTGGTTTAAACAGCAATGGCTCAATAGCAAATAATTTTGTAGCTGAAAGTATCAAAAACAACATCAACAGTTTTTTTTTCATACACTCTCCATTATTTTCTACTTAATCTATGTCCGTATTTGTTAATAATAAATTAATATAAAACTGATAATCTCGTTAATTATTGTATACTTTAATTTTTTTGAAACTATTAATAACTTTTTACGTTTTTAGTATTGTAATTGGAAAAATTATTTAATCTGATCTTATGTTCCTTTTTTTTTTACTAAACTATCATAATTCGACCATTTTTATAATCAAAGTATTCAATTATATGGTTTCTTAATATCAAAATAATGAA
>CALGXJ010000192.1 GCA_937936035.1 Eximiradius proteiniborus | reverse complement strand
ATTACGAAAATCTTCGATTGAAGCACGGCGAAGATGCTCCTCTGAACCGAGAGTAGTCCATTGATAGGAGCTTCCTGGAAAAAGAGCATTGCAAATTTCGTCAAGTAAAGTACCATAGGGCTGATTGTTGCGGCGCATTTTAAGTTCTTCGATTACAACACCGCGTTGAGTTTCAACTCCGACTGGTTCGAGAAGCAACCCACGCATACGTTCGGATTCAATCCAAAGGGCAAGTTTAATTTCGTTTGAGGGAAGACGAAGATAATAAACAGTTTCGTCGAAAGAAGTATGGGCGTTGAGGTCGCCACCGGCTTCCTGAACGTATTTGTCTATTGAAGCACGTGGGATATTGGTAGTAGCTTCGAACATAAGATGTTCGAAAAGGTGAGCGTAGCCGGTTTTATTAGGGTCTTCGTCGCGAGAGCCAACCCGGTAGTGAACGATTGTTGCAACAACCGGAGCAGAACGGTCGATATGATAAATAACCTGCAAACCATTTTCGAGAGTATCCTTTGTGAACTGGATTGGTCTCATATCACACATAGCGTTCTGCCCTCCAACAACTAATAAAAGTGTAAAAAGCGGAAGAATTTTCCTTAAAATTTCACTTCTCATAAAACTTCCGAAAAAAATTAACATAAAGATGTATAAAATACGTAAATTTGGTCTAAAAGTTGCCAAAAAAACAAAAAAAGAAATCGCAAGTGATACGATTTCTTTTTTCGGGCGATCTACGGGATTTGAACCCGTGACACCCAGAGCCACAATCTGGTGCTCTACCGACTGAGCTAAGACCGCCATATAAGAGTTACAAAAATAATGTGATTTTTTGAATTTTACAACTAAAATTTCTTAATCCGGAAATGACAGTAAGGTTTGCTACCGGTTTTATTGTAATAGTCCTGATGTTTTTCTTCGGCTTCGTAGAATGGCGCAGCCGGAACAATCTGAGTAACAACATTTAGGCCTTTTTCTTTGAGAATATTTATTAATTTCTCAGTAGTTTGCTTTTGTTCCTGGTTCAAATAGAAGACGGCAGAACGATATTGCTCTCCGACATCGGGTCCCTGCCGGTTAAGCTGAGTAGGATCGTGTATTTCAAAGAATAGTTTGCATAGTTCTTCGAAATTTGTTTTTTCGGGGTCGAAAATAACTTCAATAGCTTCGGCGTGGCCGGTTGTATTGGAGCAAACTTCCTGATAAGTCGGATTAACAGTGGTGCCGCCGGTAAATCCAACGCGAGTTCTAAGAACGCCGGGGGCAGTTTTAAAATAATATTCAACTCCCCAGAAGCAGCCAGCTGCAAAAATTGCTTTTTGAGTTTTTAATATATTTTCGAAAGGAACAAAGTCGAGCGATAGAGAATTTACGCAGTGACGAACATTTTTTGGGGTGAGTTGCTCTCCCAAGAAAACGTGGCCGAGGTGAGCCCCGCAGTTGGAACACAGGATTTCGGTTCGGACCCCATCAGCATCAGTTTGACGTCGTATTGCATTAGGGATCTCGTCATCAAATGAGGGCCAACCACAATGAGAAGCGAATTTATCATTAGAGCGAAACAAAGCAACTCCACATTGTTTACAAAGGTAAGTGCCTTTCTCAAATAAATCGTTATACTTTCCGGTGAATGGAGATTCTGTCCCTTTATTAATAATAATTCTTTGCTCATCGGGTGTTAAAGAAGTGTTGTTTATCATTTGATTCTCCGAAATTGAATTAAAAAGTAAAATTTTGAAAAATATAAGGAATAATTCAAACATAATTTAATTAATACTTAGTTTTTTTAACGTAAATTCAAATAACATAAATCTATGAAAAGTTATAAAACTTATATCCGCAATTTATCGAAAAATCGCTAATTATCGATTGATTTGATTTATTAATTTATAGCTTTAATTTGAAAGCCAAATCAAGATAAACAATCCAGAGACTGCATAACTCAATATTAACAACTGTCTAATTTCTACAAATCAATTGTATGTTTTATCAATCAAGCTCAATTTTATTCCTGTACAGCAGATTATTATTTCTATCCACAATCTGCACGGGAACGGGCATATTGTCGATTAAGCCGACAAGTCTATCCAGCGAGGCATTTATTCCTTCTATCAGACGGCGGAAATCTCCCTGGTGACGACTACCATTTGCCCGATACGTTATTTTACCTTCCGAAGTATTATCGACCAATTGATACGTATCCTTTAGCAATAAATTAATGGCATCTATACACTGGTTGATGTTGTTTTTGATCTCGTTGAAGTCGCCCCGGTACTCTTCTTCTATCTTCGGTGGAATGTCGCCCTTAGAGATACGATCGATATATTCAGCAGCAATATTTAGTGGTCTTACAATATTGTTTATTGCTTCATTTATATTTCTTACCAATTCTCCAAATGCGCCACCATAACCTTCCAAGCTTGCTCTATAATCCAACTTACCATTATATAAATTCACGCCTAAATCGTTTATTTCATCTATTATTCCGCGTATTTTCCCGGACATTTCCTTAAAAGCACGGCTCAGTTCACCAATCTCGTCATCGCTTGATATTCTTATTTCATCATCTATCCGCCCTTCTTTGATATTACGCGCAATTCCAACTAAATCAATAATAGGTTTTGTGGTCCTGTTGATAAACCAATATGTTAGTATTATTCCCAAAATCGCTAATACTACTGAGATTATTACCTGCAAAAGCAACATATTGTTTGCTGCTTGCATAGGAACTTCCAGAGGCACTTTTACCAAAGCAGCCCAAGGAGTATCTGTTTTTCCAAAATTTATCGGGAATAGTATTTCGATGTGTTCATCTAGCACTGTATCTATCTCTGCACCCTTTTGAACTGCTTCGATCAATGAAGGTATTTTGCTAAATTCGGGAATCGAATCAACTCTCTTGCCTAAATATTGCTTTAAGCCTGTTCCACCGATAAGTGAACCATTGTAAGAAATAATTGAAACAACTCCTGTTTTATCAAATATGTCTATTTTGTCGGCGAAATTTTGGATAAAATCTAATTCAAAATCTGCACTAATAATTCCATAAAATTTATTGCTTTCAATAATAGGTGACGCAACTGTAACCATAAAAATATCTTTACCTTCAACTGTAAACCAGTATGGGTTTGTAATGCATTCATTCCTTTTACGACGAGGTTCGCCAAAATATTCAGATTTTTGTTCAGCTTCCCATTCATCGGCAGGAAGATTTTGTTCGGCAAGTACAACTTTCCCATTTTTCCTTATGTGATAAGCAAGGTATCTACCGGTAAAGGTTTCGTTCTTTTTGCCAGCATAGAAATTATCCATTCCATCAAAAGAATTATCAGGTAGCCAGGAAACATAGATTCCATATAAATCCTCGTTTCTTTCAATTTGTTCCCGAAGAATATTGTTGCTCACCTGGCGGGAAATTTTAAGCGGGTTTTCTTGCGCATTAACCTGCGAATAAACGCCGCTCAAAGTGCGAACAGTGAGCAAAGCATCCTCGATTTTTGATTTAAAAGATTTGATAAATTTATCTGCTTCAATAATTGCGAGCTTGCGAGCATTTTCTTGTGCAATTTTTTTAGTATTTGTGGTTGAATAGATAATTATCGCGGCAGAAATAACGATTAAAATTAAAGCAATTAAAATCACTAATTTTGATTTTATAGATTTTTTCAATTTGGCAAACATATTAGCCTCCGATTAAAAACCAACTATTGTGGAAAGTTTGTAATAATCTCTAACTTTTTTATTAACTGCTTTGTTCAAATGATCGGCTAAATTTGGACCTAATGAAAATGTAACAGAAGCATTGTCTTTGAATTTCAGGGTTACCTCCGGACCAAAAACAAAATAAAATGTGTTGAATTTAATTTTATCCTTGTCAGGATTAATATTTGAATAATCTTCGCCCCACAAGTAGTGATC
>CALGXJ010000191.1 GCA_937936035.1 Eximiradius proteiniborus | reverse complement strand
ATTGTTAAATTGTTAATAGAAAGGTCAACAGTGGAAGCTCCACCGAGAGTCCAGGTGCCGGTAGCAATGGCGTTATGTTGACCAGCTTCATCAGTTAATGTTACTGCTTTATTTACTGTAACATTTTCGGAGTAAGTCGTGTTATCGGCTAATTGTATTATATCGCCAGCAATGGTTGTTCCCGCATCTATTGCTTTTTGAATTGTTCCGAAAGCAATGTTAGGACTACGAGTTGTATTCAAAACGCTCAAATCTGGGCAAGTAATATCTGCTGAATATTGCCCGCCCTTAGTAGTGTGGAGCGAAGTATTCATTGGAATACCAGTTGAGCTTGGTGCTATTATTTCACCATAAACTGAAGTAGTATCTGCAGGTCCGATGCGGAATTTATCGCCCGCCGCAACGCGTGCGTTAAATTGAATTGTTAAAGTAACAGTGTTCGAACCAGCAGTGTGGGTAACTGTAGTAATAACAACTTTAGTATGTGCACTATTTCCCGAAGATGGAGCATAAGCTGCAAAATCAGCAATGGTTAAAGAATCTGTTCCAGTATTTGTAGCATAAACGCCTTGGTCAAAAGTCAAAGTAACATTGAAATTACCAAAGTTCGGTGTTCCTTGTTCAGTTAAGCTTGGGGCGTCGCCAGCCAAGAATTTTGGAGGCATAGAGCTGGTAATATTTGCCGTTTGTTCAGAGCTATAAGCAGAGGTCTCACTATTATTGTAAGCTTTTATAGCAATATAGTATGTTCCAGCGATAGGTAGATATAAATCCCACTCAGTAACATTGCCAACATCTAAATTTGTGTATTCAGCTAATCGGTTTGCATCAAATGTGCCACCTGTACCAGTTGAAACATTAACATAATAGCCAGTAGCATTTGTTACAGAATTCCAAGAAATAGGAAATGTATTGGAATTTTGAGCATTATCATCTGTAGTAATAGTTGGACCATCTGGAGCTGCCAAACCTGCCAGAGTAGTAAACGAGCGTGGGTTATTGGTAGCACCGCTATTGTTATAATCTCGATTACTACCATTTGTGTTATATTCGTAAACTTTTACGTAATAAGTAGTGCCAGGGGTAAGGTTGGTGAAACCGGAAACGCGTGTGGCACCGGTAACAACGTCGATGACGTAGGAGCCGGTGGAACCAATTTGCTGGATATTACCGTCCGTGAAATTACCATTAACATCGTTGAATGCCGATGTAAAGGAAGCCAGAGCCGTATTGGTAGCGTCCCAGGAGTTGTCTGTTCTAATGACAACGATGCGGCCGGTGCCGTTGCCATTAATCCAGGAAGCATAAGCCTGGGAAGTAGTGATATTATAGAATGCGACATAACGCGCCTGCACAGAAGGGGCAGTTTGGGCAAACGAGCCTTCCACTGCCAGAAGCAGAAGTGCAAAAGTCGCTATGAAGCACGTCAGAAAACGTTTCATAACGTTTCTCCTAAAATTGTGGATAAAACAAATTTATTATTGGACAATAAGAATCTATCGCAGGAAGAGAAATTTCCTTTGAGGGGCAAGAGGAATTTATCAGAAATAAAATCGGGAACAACTTTAAATAAATATGAGTAAAGAAAAACCACAAAAACCTTTTTTAGTTTTACAAAAGTAATTATACGATTATACGATATTTTTAAAACAATATTTTAATTGACATACAAGAAATAATTAAAAATCCCAATAATAAACAAAAACTAAAAATTATGCCCAAAAAATCGAAATGAACAGAAATTAATTTTATTTTAATTAATTAAACATAATTTAACTTTAACTACACAAAGAACAAAACGTGTTCACTAAATACTGTAAATTAGAAAAATAATGATAAAAAAACAAACAGCAACGGAAATAAAATTATAAAAAATTACTGAATAACGCCCTTTTCAACCAAAAAGTTTCGCATCTCGAAGAAAAGATTGCGAATAGGTTCTTTCAGCGAGCGGGCTTTATCCCAGTTGCCTTCTTTGGCGTAACCCATAAGTTCGATGCCGAGGTTGGCAATATCATCGAGCCCGAACTGGAAGCAAGAACCTTTGAGAGTGTGCCCAAGACGGTAAAGGTCTTGGGAATTATGCTCATCGATTAGTTTAGAATATTGCTCGTCGATGTCGGATAGCCAGGTATCGACGAATTCAGGGAGGAGTTCAAGAATAAAAGGATCATCAGGTAATTTCATAAATCAACCTCACAAATAAAATAAAATTGGCAGAGTCGGCTATAAGCCGAATTCTGTCTGCGGGCCTGCGAAAGAGCCCGGAGGCAACCATTTATCTGGGAGGAATGTCGCCATTCCCCTCGAGCGACCTACCCGAATATGCGGCCGATGGGCACCCGAGCGAGCAACCCGGTCGCCGTAGGCGGCGAGCATATTCATATTTGGTCTTGCACCGTGCGGGGTTTGCCGAGCCAGCGGAGTTGCCCCCGCTGCTGGTGGGCTCTTACCCCACCGTTTCACCCTTACCCGGGACGCGAGCGAGCCGGGCGGTTTACTTTCTGTTGCACTTTCCGTCAGCTTGCCCTCGGAGGGCTTGCTGCCTTCGTGTTACGAAGCGCACTGCTCTATGGAGTTCGGACTTTCCTCATTTGCCCGTGGGCAAATGCGGTTGCCCGCCGACCCTGCAAATAATTTGACGAACAAACAAATTTTCAATTTTACTAAAATATTACTAAAATATAAAATTGAGAAATAAAAAAAATTAAAATAAGAAAGGAAAATAAAATCCGGTTAGATTTTTTATAATGGATAAGTTACAAAAGCAAGAGGTTGCCCGATCCAGGGGCAACCTCTTGGAGAAAAAGGGAAGATATATTTAAATAACGCCGTTGCGTTTGATAACGTCGCGGGCGATAACCAATTTCTGGACTTCGGTAGTGCCTTCGAAGATGCGGTTGATACGAGAATCGCGGTAGAAGCGTTCGACTGGGAGTTCGCGGGAATAGCCCATACCGCCGTGGATTTGCATAGCGTAATCGACGCATTTATCGAGGGCTTCGCTTGCAACTAACTTAACCATAGCCGATTGGCGGGAAAGCATAGTGCCTTTGTCGTAGAGAGTAGCGGTGCGATAGACAAGAGACTCGACCTGATAGATAAGAGTAGCCATTTCGGCAATCATAAACTGGATAGCCTGGAAGTTGGCGATAGGTTCGTTGAATTGCTTACGTTCTTTGGCATAGCGGACAGACATTTCGAGCAATTCTTTGCAAGCGCCGAGGCAGGCAGCGCCCAGCCCGAGGCGGCCGGCGTCGAGAGTTTTCATAGCGATAAGGAAACCGCGACCTTCTTCGCCGATCATATTTTCGTGGGAGACGCGAACGTTATCGAAAGTGAGAGTGGAAGTTTTGCTACCGCGAATACCCATTTTCTTTTCTGGGGCGCCAGCAGAGAAGCCGGGCATACCTTTTTCGACAACGAAAGCGGTAATGCCGCGGTTGGTGCGAGCAAACACAGAGAATACATCGGCGAAAGGTCCGTTGGTAATCCACATTTTTTCGCCGTTTAGTATCCAGTGGTCGCCGTCGCGTTCGGCGCGGGTGCTAACATCGAAAGCGTCGGAGCCGGCTTTGGATTCGGTGAGAGCGAAAGCAGCAATTTTTTCGCCCTGGGCACAAGGAACGACGTATTTTTGTCTTATTTCTTCACTGCCGCCGATATAGATTGCGTTGGTGCCGATGGAGACGTGAGCACCAATCATAGTGGCAGTGGAGAGGCAAGCGCGGCCAATTTCTTCCTGGATGATGCAGTAGCCCACTTCGCCGAAGCCGCTTCCACCATATTCGACCGGAAATGGAGCGCCGAGTAGCCCGAGTTCAGCAATTTTTCTAATAATTTCATCAGGAATTGCTTCTTCTTCGTCAATTTTAGCAGCGATAGGTTTCAGCTCGTTATTAGCAAAGTCGCGAACCATATCGCGAAGCATTTTTTGTTCTTCAGTAAATACTAATTCAAACATAGAATTCCTTCAATTATGAATAAGAATGTTATCACATAATCAGGTAGTTTCGATAAAGTTAAGAATATTTTCACCGCCATCGACACCGATAGTTTGTCCGGTAATCCAGTAGAATTTTTCGTCGATAAGCAAGGAAATAGCTTGTGCAACATCTTCGGGTACGGTGTTACGATTAAACGGGTTATGCTGCTTAGCGTGCTGAAGCATTTTTGCGAAGCCGGGAATTTTTTGAGCGGCAGGAGTATCTGTAAGCCCGGCAAGGATAGCATTGGCAGTGATTTTGTAAGGAGCGAGTTCGACAGCAATCTGGCGGACATAGGCTTCGAGAGCAGCTTTGGCAGCGGAGACGGCACCGTAGTTAGCCATAGCACGTTGGGAGCCGATACTGGTGAGCCCGAAAATGCGTGAATTTTCTGCAAGAAGTTTTGCTTTGAATAAATCCTGCGTCCAGTAGATAAGGCTATTAGCCATAACGTCCATAGTCATTTCGATTTGACGTTTGTTGAGCATTTCGCCTGGATTTTCCGAAAAGAAAGGACCGATAGCACCGAAAGCAAGCGAATGGATGAGGACGCGAAGGACGTGGTTGGGGTTGTTTTCTTTGTCTTGCTTGATAGCTTCGATAACTTCATTTCGTTTAGCATCATCGGCAGCATTTACGTTAAAAAACTTAGCTTTGATATTGAGATGTTCGAGGCTGCGACGAAACTCTTCTGCTTTTTCTTTGTTGGAACCGGTATCGAGGTGAACACCATAGATGTTGTAGCCGATCCGAGCGAGTTCGATAGCACAAGCACGACCGAAACCACTCGAAACACCTAATATAATTGCATATAATTCTCTGTCGACCATTTTCTTCTCCAAAAAAATATTGGCAATTTAAATTATTTAGAAATATAAAATTACGAAATTTTTAGATAAAAAAAACAAAATGAAAGAGCAAGGTAGTTCGAAGAAAGAATCAAAATTTATATTTTTGCAAGCTTAATAACAATAATTGTTAAATAATTGTGTCAATTTAATTAAGAACAACGCTAAACAAGGGAGAAAATGGAAAAGGTTCAATTAGTAGTATTGGGATTATCTGCATCGCCGGCGGCAAGCAATGCATACGCATTAATATTGAAGGAGGTAGACGGAGAGCGTCGATTGCCGATAATCATTGGAGCATTCGAGGCGCAAGCAATAGCACTCGAAATGGAAGGAGTAACCCCACCGCGACCGATGACGCACGATTTGATTAAGAATATTCTGGACCAGATGGGCGCGACCTTGACTGAAGTAGTAATATCGGATATAATTGAGGGAACTTTTTATGCAAAGTTGGTGTTTGAAGATTTGGGTATTGAGATAGATGCGCGACCAAGCGATGCAATAGCGATAGCGGTAAGAGTAGGATGCCCTATATATGTAAATGCGGAAGTATTGCAAGAAACAGGGGTAACTCCCCAAGGAGAGGAAAAAGAAGATATTGCAGACGAAGATTACGATGAATTTGGGATGCTGAAGAAGTCTGAGAAGATGCACCAACCACAAACTCCACAGCAACCGAAAAGCCGAATAGATATTTTGCAGGAGCAATTAGAGAAAGCAATAAGAGACGAAGATTATGAGACAGCGGCAAGGATACGCGATGAGTTGAGAAAAATGTTAGACAGTTCGTAAAATTATTTGTTTATTTCGAGAAGAATAATTAATTTTGTAGTCCAAGTTTGAGCCGGGGTAGCTCAGGTGGTTAGAGCAACGGAATCATAATCCGTGTGTCGGGGGTTCAAATCCCTCTCCCGGTACAAGTGAAATCCTGGAAAGAAGTTTCCGGGATTTTTTTGTATGAATTGAGATGAAATATTGTTTATACTTTTATTTCCATAGAAAAAAGGGTAATATTTTTTATACATCAAATACTATTTTATAGGTTCGCCAATATAATTGCCAGCCGAGAAGTATCGAGCAACTACAAAAGTTCCGTTTTTACCTTTAACGATTGCAGCACCAATCTTTCGAGTTTTTCTCCAAATCATTTGCGTGTAATGACCAGCCTTGGGTTCATAGTAATTACTTTTTAAATATTTTTTTTTCAGAAAGCCAGGAATTAGCTGCATCAGCCAATGTAAAACTATGAGAAGAACCCCAAAATAAATTTTCACCTTGATCTAAGTTGGTTGCGTGTTGTAAAACATTTTTGTCGTGAATTATTTTAGCCCATTTTTCAGCATCTTTTGCTAATTCTGGGCTCCATTCGAGTAGTGGGATGTTGAATAGAGCTCGTTCTTTATTATGAATATTCAAAAATTCAATAATGTCATCATTTAAAGAATATGTTTGGCTTCCCATATCGTTTTGTTGTGGACTTTCAATAGTAGTATTAGGTTTCTTATCTTTCTTTTTGCTTGATTTTGTAAGCTCTTTTTTGATGTCGTTAATAATATCTTTTAATTTGATCTTTTGGTTGGCTTCAAGAGCCGAACTAAAAAAGAATAAGCAAATAAGTAAAACAACGACTTATTTCATAAGACCCCCAGAAAGAAATAAAAGATTGGAAAAAGAACTATATGATTAGTTATATTTATAATTGACTACGTATCTTGACAAAATTAACGAATTAATTATTATTTTGTTACATAAATTCTTTTCCAGAAAGACAGTTAATAATGGAAGAAATTATTTTTATTTGACAATAAAAAACTAAGTTGATGGTAACTTTTTTCTGTATTTTTGCGTTAATGTAGGGATTTATTTATAAAGAAAGTGTAACTATGGTATTTTTTAGTATAGTAATATTTTGCTTGTTAGTAACAGGTCAGAACATATTTTCGGCAGAAAAAGTAGCTGTTGCGAAGAAAAGAGAAGGAAACATTCACATAGATGGTAAGTTGCTGGAAGAAGACTGGCGACAAACAATTCCGATTTCAGATTTTACGACAAAAGATCCGGTAGAAGGTGGCACACCAAGCGAAAAAATAGAAGTAAGATTTCTTTACGACGAGGATTATTTGTATATCGGGGCACGAATGGAAAGAAAAAAAACAGAAAAAATACAAGCTTACGTTGCAAGAAGAGACAATATGAGCAATTCAGAAAGGATAATAATAATATTAGATACATATAATAATAAGCAAACGGCTGTTAGCTTTGCAGTTACAGCAACAGGAGTAAGAGCAGATTACTATCACGCAACAGACAGCGAAGGGGACCGTGATTACAACTACAACCCTGTATGGGAAGCACGGACAAATATAGACAGTCTTGGCTGGACAGCAGAATATGCGATACCGTTTAGTCAGTTGAGGTTTCCGAATACCGATACACTTGTTTTTGGCTTGAACGTTAATCAATACACGCCGACGACACAAGAAGACGCCTATTGGGTGATGATACCAAAGAATCAATCAGGATGGGCATCTCGTTTTGGAAAACTTGTCGGAATTGAAGGCATACGCAAAACCCGCAGAATTGAGTTATTGCCATATGTAAGCACAACATTAGAGAGAAACCCGGATATATCCAGCAATCACCCATATATTAACGAATGGGACTGGAGAAAATCGGTTGGAGTGGATTTTAAGATGGGGTTTGGACCGAATGTAACGCTGGATGCAACGATTAACCCAGACTTCGGTCAGGTGGAGGCAGATCCATCGGTAGTAAATTTAACTGAATTTGAGGTTTACTACGATGAGAAGAGACCATTTTTCATCGAAGGGAACCAATTATTCAGAAAAACAAATGTTGATTATTATTATTCTAGGAGAATAGGTGAACCACCTGCATATAAGTTGCGTTCACAATATGCAAGTAATCCGCTATTTTCTACAATACTTGGGGCTGCAAAAATCACCGGACGTTCGTCTGATGGATGGTCTTATGCGGTATTGACAGCATTTGTCGATAAAGAATATGGAAAAGACTATGATACAGTATTGCACAAAAAAACGCAACGGGTTGTTTCGCCATATTCACTGTATAGCGTAGTGCGTGCTCAGAAGGAGTTGGACGAATGGGGATCGTTTTTCGGTGGTATTTTGACAGCTGTGAACCGTCAAAACAGCGAAGATTATTTGCACAAAAACTATAATGATGCTGCATATTCTGGTGGAGTTGACTGGAATATTTATTTATTTGATAAAACTTATTCATTTTATGGGAATCTTGGATTTTCGGCAATAAACGGCACAAAAGAGAGAATTACTATTATTCAGAAGAGCATTACGCAAAATTTTCAAAGACCCGATGCAAAGCATTTATCTGTGGATACTAATGCTAACTGGCTCACCGGTTTGTTAGGAAGAGTTGGATTTAAGAAAATTGCAGGAGAACACTGGATTTGGACTGCTGAATACTATACGGAAACGCCGGGACTAAACTTCAACGATTTTGGTAAATTGCAGCACGCGGACAAGCATAAATTTTACTTCGGAATTACATATCGGGAGAATAAGCCAGGTAATCATTTATATTCGTATTATTTAAATACTTATTCAAGTTACTTAATGAACTGGGATTATGAAAAGATACAAAATACTATTGGGATATCGTATGGAGTTACATTTCTAAATAAATATTCAATTTCAGGTGGTTTTTATTACCTGCCGCATTTTTTCAGTGATACCAAAACAAGGGGTGGTATGATGGTGGCATTAGCTCCATCATATAATCTCTACGGCAGTATAAGCAGTGATTGGTCTAAGCCAATGCAATACAGTGTGGATTATAACTATTCCTGGGCACTTGACAACACTGAATATTGGAATATCAGCTCTTCTTTATTTCATAATTTTGATAGGAGCAAAATAAGTATTGATTTTTCATATTCAG
Source organism: Eximiradius proteiniborus (assembly GCA_937936035.1). Taxonomy (GTDB): domain Bacteria; phylum Bacteroidota; class Ignavibacteria; order Kapaibacteriales; family UBA2268; genus JAKIZO01. Next base: position 8,036 of record CALGXJ010000191.1, on the reverse strand, counting down.
ATGAAATTGACCCGAAAATATATTTGGGTTCTTGTGATAATAATAATCCCGCTACTTATAACAAAAGATACATATTTGGAGAAATCAAGCAAAAAACTTTTTCTACATCATTGAGAATGAATTATGCTATTTCTCCTGATTTCACATTTGAATCGTATTTTGCACCGTATTTCACAAACGGGAAATATTTATCTTTTGGAGAAGCATTGAACAGGAAAAATTACGCATTAAAAGTGTATGGAAAATATGCAGGGACATCAATAGAAGAAAACGAAAATTATTATAAGATTGCAGATGGAGATGACGAATTTAATATTGGGAAACAGGATTTTTATTTCAAATCTTTTCGTTCGAGTGTGGTGATAAGGTGGGAATTTTTGCCGGGTTCTCAGTTATATTTAGTCTGGCAGGTAAACGACTCAAGATATGATAAATATCAAAAAATAATGTTGGAGGACTTTTCAGATTTATTAGGCAGAAAATCTCGTCATTCATTTATGATGAAAATTTCGTACTGGTTTGGAAATGTTTAATAAAAAAATATTTAAGTAAGAAAAATTATATAATTTTGCATTAATTGTTTAACAAAGATTATAAAACTATGTTGGATTTAAAATTCGTTCGCGATAATATTGAGCTTGTCAGGCAAAATATTATTAATAAAAATGAAAGTGCAGACGTTACAGAAATACCAAGACTTGATGAGAAAAGACGTTCAATTATTCAGGAAGTCGAGAGGCTAAAAAATTTACGGAACGTTGTATCGAAAGAAATAGCCGAGTTGAAAAAACAAAAGCAACCTGCCGACGATAAAATTGAAGAGATGAGAGTTGTTTCCGACAAGATAAAAGAGCTTGATGATGAACTTCGCAACATAGAAGAGGCAATACAGCAAGTTCTTGTAAGAATACCGAATATGTTGCACAAGAGCGTTCCGGTTGGGAAAAGTGCAGATGAGAACAAAGTTGTTCGGACGTGGGGAGAACTCAAAGAACAAAAGATTAAGAAGGACCATTTGCAAATAGCAAAGGAACTGGGGATCATAGATTTTGAGCGCGGGGCAAAAGTAACAGGCGGAGGTTTTGCTTTTTACGTTGGCAAAGGAGCTAAATTAGAGAGAGCATTGATAAATTTTATGATTAATTATCATATTGAGAATCACGGCTACACAGAGCTTATGCCACCATTTGTTGTAAATCGCAATTCAATGTTTGGGACCGGACAACTTCCCAAAATGGCAGAAGATATGTATCACGATGCAGTAGACGACATTTTTTTGATACCGACAGCGGAAGTGCCAATAACAAATTACCATAACAACGAAATTTTGCGTGTCGAAGATTTACCAATAAAATATGCCGGATATTCACCGTGTTTTCGTCGTGAAGCCGGAAGTTACGGCAAGGAAACACGCGGATTTTTACGCGTCCATCAGTTCAACAAAGTTGAAATGGTAAATTTCACAAAGCCAGAGGACTCATACGACAGATTGGAAGGATTGGTCGGCGAAGCAGAAGCAATACTTAAAGCATTAGGTCTCCCCTATCGTGTTATTTTGCTTTGTTCGGGCGACACAAGTTTCTCAAGTGCAAAAACATACGATCTGGAAGCGTGGGCATCGGGCGAAGAAAAATGGTTGGAAGTATCGAGTTGTTCGAATTTCGAAGATTTTCAGGCTCGCAGAGCACAAATTCGATTTAAGAGAACACCGGACTCGAAACCTGAATTTGTTCATACATTGAACGGAAGTGGTTTGGCAACATCGAGAATAATGGTAGCAATACTTGAAAACTATTTGCAAGAAGACGGGCATGTGCTTGTTCCGGAAGTGTTGCGTCCGTTCTGTGGTTTTGATGTTATTTAATCAATAAAGAGATATGAATTTTTTCGAATTGATAAAAACCGACGCTGAGACAAAATCACGCGTCGGTATTTTGCACACGGACCATGGGGATATACCTACACCAGTATTTATGCCGGTTGGCACACAAGGCACTGTGAAAGCATTGGAGCAGAGAAATCTACTCGAATTAGACGCTAAAATAATTCTTGGGAATACGTACCACTTGTATTTGCGTCCGGGGATGGACGTAATCAAACATTTTGGTGGATTGCATAAGTTCATACGTTGGGACAGAGCCATATTAACTGATAGCGGAGGCTATCAGGTATTTTCTTTGCAGGAGTTGCGCAGGATTTCGGACGAAGGGGTTGAGTTTCGTTCTCATATTGATGGTTCACGGCATTTTTTTTCGGCAAGGAAAGTAGTTGAAATTCAAAAGATATTAGGTTCCGACATAATGATGGTGCTTGACGAATGTGTTCCTTATGGAGCAGACGAACAATACACAAGGCGTTCGATGGAGCTTTCTTATCGTTGGTCTGTAGAAAGTCGCGAAAATTTCAAGTCAATATCACAAATGTGGAACCACAGACAATTCCAGTTTGCCATTTGTCAAGGCGGGATGTTTGCAAATCTAAGGAAGGAATATGCTGAAAGAGTAACTCAGCACGACTTTGACGGGTTTTCGATTGGTGGGCTGTCTGTCGGGGAACCGACAGAACTGATGTATGAGCTAACAGATTTAACGACAGATATACTACCGAAGGAAAAACCGCGATATTTGATGGGAGTTGGAACACCGGAGAACATACTTGAAGCAATAGAGCGTGGAGTAGATATGTTTGATTGCGTTCTTCCAACCAGGAACGCAAGGAATGGACAACTTTTCACTACACAAGGTAAAATCAATATCAGGAATCAGCAGTATAAATATTCGGACGAACCGATAGATCAGTATTTCAGCGACAATGAAAATTATACTCTCGGTTACCTGCGGCATTTATTTATCTCAAAAGAAATATTAGGATTAATTTTAGCGACACGACAGAACATACGGTTTTATCTGTGGTTAGTGCGAACCGCCCGTGAAAAAATACTAACGGGAGAATTTCGTCAATGGAAAAAAGAATTTTTAAGTAGTTATTTAGAAAAAAAATAATTATATTACATTTTTAAAAAGTAATTATTCACTATTCAAAATAAGGCTGAAGTATGTTAGAATTGGCAAATTTGCTAATGTTTGCACCTCCACCTGGTGGTCAGCAAGGTGGAGCAGGAAGTTTTCTTCCGACAATTATATTTTTTGTATTTATGATTTTAATAATGTATTTCTTTATGATACGCCCACAGACAAAGCGTCAGAAAGAGCATCAGAACATGCTTGCAAGTCTGAAAAAAGGCGACAAAGTTGTTACATCTGCCGGAATACACGGGACAATCACCGAAATAGATGATAAAACAATAGTATTACAAATAGCTGAAAATACAAAAATTAAAATTGAAAAACACGCAATTACAGCAAAACTGTAAGTTATATTTTTTAATATTTAAATCTTTCATCATAGCAGATGAAAGATTTATTTTTTTATCAATATAAAAAATATGGAATACAAAATTAATACAATCGAAGAAGCATTGGAGGACCTCGCGAACGGCAAAATGGTAATTGTTGCCGACGACGAGGACCGAGAAAACGAGGGGGACCTTGTAGCGGCAGCAGAGCTTTGCACTCCCGAAACTGTTACTTTTATGTCCAATTACGGACGTGGGCTGATTTGCGTATCGATTACAGAAGAGCGAGCCGCTGAATTGGAACTTGATGTAATGGTAAGAGATAATTCAGCGATACATTCGACTAAATTCACGGTATCGGTGGATTATGCCCACGGCACTACAACAGGAATTTCGTCTTTCGATAGGGCAGCGACAATCAGAGCTTTGGCAGATGCTCGGACAAAACCGCAAGATTTGCTGCGCCCAGGACATATTTTCCCGTTAATTGCAGTGAAGGAAGGTATTTTGCGGCGTGCAGGACATACAGAGGCATCCGTTGATTTGATGAGGCTTGCAGGCTTGAAACCTTGCGGTGTAATATGCGAGATTATAAACGACGATGGGACTATGGCGAGAATGCCTCAGTTAGTTGAATTTGCAAAGAAACATAATTTAAAAATCATCACTGTAAAAGATCTGATTGCATACAGACTAAAAAGCGAAAGTTTAGTTCATTGCGTTGCGAAAGCGTATCTTCCGACTGAATATGGTGAATTTGAAATGTACGCCTTCGAAAATGTTTACGACAGAAAAGAACACGTTGCGTTGGTGAAAGGAAGCTGGGAGCAAGACGAGCCTGTATTGGTGCGAGTGCATTCAGAATGCCTAACAGGCGATGTATTTGGTTCGTTGCGTTGTGATTGCGGCCCGCAATTGCATTATTCAATGAAACTTATAGAGAATGAGGGCAAAGGAGTTGTGCTATATATGAGGCAGGAAGGAAGAAATATTGGGTTGGTAAATAAGATACGTGCTTATGCATTGCAGGAAATGGGATTTGATACAGAGGAAGCTAATTTACAGCTTGGATTTCCACCAGACGCAAGAGATTATGGGATTGGTGCTCAAATATTACGCAATTTAGGCGTTACCAAAATGAAGCTGATTACAAATAATCCTAAAAAACGTGTTGGCTTGGAAAGCTATGGAATAGAGGTTGTCGAACTGGTTCCTCTTGAAATTGAGCCGAACGAAATTAATTATAACTACCTGAAAACAAAAAAAGAAAAGATGGGACATATTCTTCACAAGATAAGATAGAAAGGAAATAATTCATTAGTAATAAAGGTGATAAAATGTCTGAGACTATTTATTTAACAAAGGAAAGGATGCAAGAGATCGAAGAAGAACTTCGCTACTTGCAAATCCATAAACGAAAGGAAATTGCTGAAAAGATTGCAGAGGCACGTTCTCACGGAGATTTGTCTGAGAACTCGGACTATGATGCCGCAAAAGACGAACAAGCACTGTTAGAACTGCGAATTGCAAAATTAAGCCAGATACTTGCCAAGGCGCAAGTAATCAAGGCAGAGGAATTTCCGGACGACAAAGTGTATATTCTTTCGAATGTTACGATGAAAAATCTTGCTACTGGTGCAACAGTAACTTACAAACTTGTTAGTGCCGAGGAAGCAGATTTTGAGCAAAACAAGATTGCAGTAAACTCACCGCTTGGCAAAGCAATGATGGGCAAAAAGGTTGGTGAAATAGTTGAAGTAAAAGTTCCGGCTGGTGTCAATAGATTCGAAATATTATCAATCTCCAAATAATTCTGTTAGAAATATTATATAAAAAAGAGGCTGCCTTGTTTGAGACAGCCTCTTTTGTTTTCAACAAACTTATTATTTATTTGGTTTGAAGAGCTCATCATCGAATGGGATATTGAGTTCGAAATTATAGTCATTAACCATTGTAATGATTGAAGATAAATTTTCGACACGTGCGGGGAATCTAACTCCATTTACTGTAGACCAATTAGAGAATTTAACTGTTATTGGAGTTGGTCCTTGAGGTCCTTGTTCAATAGTTTCGTATTTATTAATCAAATAGGTGTTTTCATCGAAGTAATAAGTAGACTGTATGTTGTTTGGAGAAGTAGCAACAACAACGATTTCGCCGTTTTTCCTGCCTTTGATTTCGACTTTGTATCCCATATCAAGAAGCTTACAGGTGGCAAACGGAGTAGCTTCGAGAGTCAATTGTTCAAGCATCATACCCTCGAGTTTGGAAGTTTCACCAAATGCATTTACATGGCCCTGATTGCCATCAATCCAAATTTCCTGTTGCATCACTTGCATATCAAGTTTCATATACATTTTGTTAGGTGATTTTATAAATTGTGTAATTTCTCCTTCGATGAACTGACCGCCCAGATTAATTTTAGACTTTGCAATTTTTTTGATTGATTGAACATTGTTGATTGCATCACCACCAAGGGCGCGGCGATGACGTTCCATAAGGTCTTTTGGGGACAATGAAACTTCATCGAGCTTTGCATTTGGGCCGGAGAGTGGCTCTAAATCAATATTATAGTCGAAAACAGTGCCGAATTTTTCCAGCATTGGGCGAATAGATGGATCGCCAACGGCAATAATTCTTGATTTTTGAGGATTTAAGTATTGGTTGGCAACATATCTGATATTGTTTGAAGTGATTTCTTCCAAAATTTTTGTATAATTTTTATACTGTTCGAGCGAGATACCCATAAAGTCAGCTTCCTGAATTAGAGAAGCAACGAAATCAGAATTTTCGAAAGAAAGTTTATATTGTCCGATCACAAAGCGTTTCATTCTATTGAGTTCATCATCAGTTGGACCGTCTTCAGCTAGAGAGCTAAGCTGCTCGAAAATCACATTTAGTGATGAATCAGTTTTTTCACTATTGACATCTGCACCGCAGGCAAAACGGTTGATGAATTTGGAAGTTGTTAGGTATCCCCAAGGAGTATAAGTAAAGGAATATTTTTCGCGTAAAGTGCGGAACAGCCGCCCACCAAAGCCAGAGCCGATAATTTTAGAAGCCAAATCGAGCGTGATATAATCATTGTGTTTGTAAGGCACAGCAAGATTTGTAACAATCAATGTAGTTTGTTCGGAAGCAGGACGTTGAACAAAATAAATACCTAAAGGTTGAGGTTTTGGCTCCGGGATGTTGATTTTAGGAGCATTGCCTTGCTTCCAGTCGGCGAAAGCTTTTTCGAGTGCGGGAATAATTTCTTTTTCAGAGACATCACCAATAACTGCAAGAGTAGCGTTGTTAGGAATAAAATAAGTATTATAGAAATTTTGCACTTCTTTTACACTGATTTTTTGGAGAGAGCTTTCGCTTGCTTTGAGAGCGTATGGATGGGAATCGCCATAGATAACTTTGCGAGCAAGGGTTTGCCCAATTTGCTCTGGCTGAGATTTTTCGTATTGCAAGCCGGCAATCATTTGTTCGGTTAGCTTTTCCAGTTCATCTTTCGGGAAATTAGGCTTGGTAACGATGTTTTTGAAGACATCAAGAATAGTTTTGGTGTGCTTTTTCAATCCAGAGGCAGAAACAATAATTGCATCACCATTGGCACGAGCAGAGATAGAAGCACCGATACCGTCAATTGTTTTAGCAATATCTAGGGCATTCATTTTGCCGGCACCTTTGGTAAGCAGACCAGCAGTGAGTTCAGCAGTGCCGGGCAAATTGTTGTCCATAGAAGTGCCACCGGGAATAAGCAAACGGAAAGCAACTGTAGGTTGCTCTTTATCTTCGATGATAAAGACAAGAAGACCGTTTTTAAGTTTGTGAGTGGTATGATTCGGGAACTGAAACTCTTTTTCCGGGAGAGGTTCCGGACGAACGCTTCTATCTATCTGTGCATTTAGATTAGTCATAATAACACTTAATAATATTAATAATCCAAATATTTTTTTCATTTCTCATCTCCTTATTAGCTCGATTTTTTAGGTATATATTGAAGAACAACCCTGTTTTGAGTGCCTAAATATAGTTTTGCAACACGCTGAACATCTTCTTTTGTAACCGAGAGAAACTTTTTCAATTCATCATTAATAAGAGATGGATCGTTGTAATAGCTATTGTAGCGGGCAAGAGTTTGAGCTTTTTCCATAACATCTTTTTTGCTAAAGATGAACTCTGATTCTTTAATATTTTTTGCTTTTGTAAGTTCATCGTCTGTAATTCCTTTCTCAATAATTTTGTTGATTTCTTTAAAGATAATTTTTTCTATATCATCGACTTTTTTATTAGGAGCTGCAATAGCATAGAAGGCAGCCATTCCGGATTTTTCGAGAGAAAACGGGAAGGCTCCGGCTTGAGCGGCAAGCCTTTCTTTATCGACAATTATCTGATAAAGGCGTGAGCTTTCGCCGGCGGAGAGGATATCGAGTAAAATTGTCATCGGATAGTAGTCTGCATCACCGATAGCTGGTGCGCGAAATCCAATAAAAATAGCGGGAAGCTGGGCTTTTTCATCATCAATTTTTTTGCGAACTTCACCCTTCATTGGTTCGGTACGAAAATCAAACCGTTTTGGTTCAGGTGCTTTTGGAAGTGAACCAAAATATTCACGAACATATTTGCGAGCTTCATCAATATCAATATCACCGGCAATAACTAAAGTTGCATTGTTAGGCTGATAGAA
>CALGXJ010000190.1 GCA_937936035.1 Eximiradius proteiniborus | reverse complement strand
AGTATCTTGCTATTTTTTTCGAGAAAGTCAGTAAACTGAGTCCAATAATTTAATTGTTGAATATTGGTATCTGTAAGATCATCAGATGAAGATTGCTTAACGGCTTTAGCCCAACTATTTGGAGAACAAATTATCTGAAATTTTGGAGCAGGTTCAGAATTTCCAATTTTCCATACTTCCATTTTTATTGCAAAAATGAAAAGTGATGAATTTGCTTTTTCGTTTAGCCAATCTATTGCTTGCCTATGTTCTTCTCTGATTTCTTTTGCAATCCAAATTAGTATACTTGCATCAAATCCTGAAGCATAAGTTATAATCTTTCCAAGATGGTCATGATTAGTTTGCTCAAGTTGATTTTCGATTATTACTTTGTGGCCAGTACCTTCCTCTTCCGCTAAAATGTCAGCAGAAAATGCACCTACAGTTGCTTCTGTCTTGATAAGCATTAAGTCAATACCAATCTCTTCACTAAGTATTGAGAGATTTTCATCTTTTGCTAGCCAAGTGGTAAAATCTTTCGCTTCATTTTTCCAGATATCACGAATATCAACTTGTTCAAGTTTACCAAGCATTTTTTCCTCCTTAAGTCTTTAATTCTTGATCCGTCGAACATTTGCTTAACTTGCAACGCGTATATGGCGCGGTTTTTGCCGAGCGTAGCGACAGCAAAAACCGTGACATAGCGTAGTCAAGTTGAAGTAGTTGTTAGACGAATTTTTCTAATGATTCTATGCCGATATCAAGTAACATTCTTACAAACTGTTTTCCATCAATTAACAATATATTATGTTCTTTTGCTTGATTATAACTTTCTGTTGAAAATGTATCTGATGAAGAAATAACCCAATACTGCCTACTATATCCATCAAACATATTTTCCTTTGATTCTGAAAAATCTTTAATCTGCCAAATAGCCCAATCCGAAGTTTCTCCTTTGTAGTATTTTACTTGCACATAAATAATAGTTTTTATATTCTCAAAAGTTGCGATTACATCTACATCGCCTACTTTATCTTCATAGTTCTTACTTGGAATTAGAGTCTCGTTAGCACCAATCTGATCGAAATACCATTTGACAAGTTTTTCAAACTTATCATCATTTAATTCTTCAAGAATTATAGAATGCCAAATATCAACAGACTTTTCAATTATTTGTGCTTTAAGATTAATTGGTTTATCACTTTGAAATGCTGATAAAGCCTTTTTTACATTATTTTTAAGATCACTGATATCTGCGTTAGTAGTACGAATTTTCATACGAGATGTCAAAGCTGAGTCAGCAAATTCATATCTTGGTATATCTTTTGCAATTAACTTTACTTCTCGCAAAAAACCAATATCCAAATATTCTTTTTCACCTTCAAGTTTTAACATATTATAGTCATTGTCTCTAACTATTTTTTTCCCAATACAATCTACTTCTGGTATATTTATTGTTAAATCAGATGCCAATAGTGCATATTTATTTTTTAGTTTATAGATTGAGAAAGTTCCCCAACTTGGTACTATAACCCAATCACCCTTATTCATATCTGCTAAAAATCGCCATAAATTATACCTAATTTTTGGTCTATTGCCCCAAATATCATCAAACTGGCTTTCAAAGTAGTCCCAGTCTCCATTCGATACTTTGTCTAAAAACTCAGCTTCACAAAAATCAGAAAATCCTATTGTCAGATAACCTTTTTCAAGGAATGGATAAGATATATTTGATAAATGCGAAATTCTATGTAGCCAATATTTCATATTATTCTCCTAAAAGTTATGCAGAAGTGAAATTTCTTATAAAGCCGGTTCGTGTTTACCTTTATTGGGATGACGACTGCAAGAACTTCCAGTCATACTAGATATAGATGGATATTTCGCTCCGCAATACTTACAAACATATTGAGATTTTTCAGAACCTTCATAAAGTTCATGCCTGCCGCCCTTTGTAGGATTTCTTGGGCAAGAACTTCCTGTTAAGCTAGATACACTTGGATATTTGGCTCCACACCATTTGCAGTAATAATTCTGACTCATCTTGTACTCCTTATTAAACTAAAATATTCATCACTTCTGAATAACTTGACATAATAGTATCATAGCCCGGAGGGTCCGTCTAACATTCGCTTAACTGGTAAAAACGAGCGCGTACTCGCGCTTGGCGTGGTTTGTGCGTCTTCGAGCGGAGCGAGTAGCACAAACCATGACAATAGGCGACTCAGGTTGAAGCAGTTGTTAGGTGCATTATATTACATGCCATATCTTGTTTTCATATATATTATCCAAGCTTTTTGCAAGTCTTCGGTACAATTGTTCCTAACATATTCAACCCATTCTTGATGTTTCCATGAAGAAAAAATAGCTTTGCCTTTAAATAACTCACCAAATTCATTACATATGTGCATGATGCCTGTGGTTCTCATTGATTTATTTAAAACAATATTCCTCTCATCATAAGCAACAGTAGAATAAACTGGATTAAATTCACTATTTTTAGCGATGCCTTCTGCTAATGCTTGTTGCCTTATTAGTTGATATCCTGCCTTGCTAGCAGGACAGCCCTTCAATTTTTTTATTATGCTATTATTTATTTCTAAAATATCCCAATATTTTCTTCCCCAAACATATT
>CALGXJ010000189.1 GCA_937936035.1 Eximiradius proteiniborus | reverse complement strand
GGGGAGATTGTTACATCTATCGCGTTGTTTGCTGGTGAACTCAACACTGGTGCTACAAGTGGCTGATTTTCCGTTGTGAACGACCAGACAGCAGACCAATCGCTCTCTTCGCTCCCGCGTACCGATTTTACACGCCAGTAGTAGGTTGTCAGATACTGTAAGTTGCTTAATGCACGGCTTGTGCCGGTTACTGTTTCGTTCACTATTGTTGTTGCAAATGTGCTGCTGGTGGATACCTGAACAATGTAGCCTGTGGCTGTTGCCGCTGCATTCCACTGCAATGTTGGGGAGATTGTTACATCTATCGCGTTGTTTGCTGGTGAACTCAACACTGGTGCTACAAGTGGCTGATTTTCCGTTGTGAACGACCAGACAGCGGACCAATCGCTCTCTTCGCTTCCGCGTACCGATTTTACACGCCAGTAGTAGGTTGTCAGATACTGTAAGTTGCTCAATGTGCGGCTTGTGCCTGTTACTGTCTCGTTCACTATCGTTGTTGCAAATGTATTGCTAGTGGATACCTGTATTTTATAGCCAGTTGCAGTTGGATAAGCATCCCAAGTTAATGTCGGATTTATCGTGATATTCGTAGCTAAATTTGCAGGTGTTTGCAGAGTTGGAGCAAACAATTGAACAATCGTTGTAAACGAACGTACGCTACTCCAAGCACCTTGTTCGGTACCGCGCAATGCACGTACCCGCCACCAGTACTGAGTATTGTAGCTTAACCCTGTAACTGATTTTGATGTTCCGGTAGCAGTTTCGTCTTTTACAATTGTAGTGAATGTTGCATCACTTGCTACTTGCAATTGGTAGCCGGTAGCGGTAGAAACACTTGACCAGCTAAATGTCGGGTTAATAGCAACATTTGTTGCGTTGTCGAACGGTTGAGACAAGTTCGGAACACCTAATGGTGGCAATTGCGTGCGGAAACTGTACACTTCGGACCATCCACCAATTACGCCCGGACGCACAGCACGGACACGCCAGTAGTAAATTGTATTGAAGGATAATCCGGTCAGTTGCTTCTGCAATGTTGTTACAGTATCATTATAGACAAAAGATGTAAATGTTGGTGAGGTGGAAACTTGCAAATTATAACCAGTTGCTGTAAAGACTGAACCCCATTCTAAATTTGGTTGAATTGAGATATTTTCTTGTGCGTTTGCCGGGAATAGAAGCATAGGAACACCGATTAGTATTGCTTCTTCGAATGCTCCTATGGTTGGTGCAGTAGTCGAACGGGTTACTCCAAGTCGGTCAGTAGTAACACCTGGGACAGGCGAACCTGCACCTACAAGTGGCGAACCTACCAGTGGACGATAGTCTCCATAAGCTGTATTAGCAAATTGTGGATTTGCTGAGATAGAGTTGGCATCAGCATTTGCTAGGGTGCGCCAGGTAGCAAGATTTGGCAAATCACCACTGAAGTAAGCAACAATACCTTGTGGACCACTTACAAAGTAGTTGTTATTGTCGAGAGTTCCACCGGTAAAGCCAGTGCCATCGTGGAATATGGCGTAAGACTTGCTTCCGGTAGTTCCATACATAGAATTGCTAAATGTATTGTTTTTGATTGTGCAACCTGTCAAATCAGTGACTGCGATTACAAAAGCAGAGGACATTGTTGCACTATTGGCAGTATATTCGCCAGACAAGTCGACGGTATTGTAAGCGATTGTGTGCCCGGTGCTACCGTTGATTCTGATACCGGAAGGGATGTAAGTTGCGGTAGTCTGCGGAGTAATATCCTGAATATTTCTAATAATATTGTTTGTAATCTGAGCATTGTTTGCATTAGCAGCAATTGCAATCCCAGCAACGTATGATGTTGTTGAATTTGCAAGTCGGTAGATGTTTTCAATCAGGTTATTTCTAACCTGAGCATTGTTTGATGTAGTTGAAGTGGAAGCAGAATAGATGTAAATACCGGCTAATGTTGAATTTGCAGTAAGCCCACTAATGATATTGTCCGTAATAACAGCATTAGGATGATAATAAACATAAATACCATAAACAACGCTTGTTCCAGTGTTGTTGTTATTGCGGAAGATGTTGTTCGATAGAGTTACAGAACTACCATAGCTAAGATAAGCAAGATACTGAGTAGAGGTAGAAAGATTATTTTCGACAATATTATTTGAGAATGAACTAGTTTGAGTGTAGTATGAATAGATATAGTAAGTTGTGGAAGTTGAAGAATTATTACGGATAATGTTTCCAGTATATGTAGCATCTTTTGGGTAGTAAGAGTATAGACCATAAATTAGAGTGGAGTTACAATTTTCAATGCGGTTGTAGCTTACATTTGAGAAATCAGAATAGTAGTTATAAATAGCATAGAGAGAGCTTGTGCCCTGGTATCTAATTGTATTATATTTGACGGAACTATAATAGTTACGATAGTTGTAAATTGCATAGCAAGCACTAGTAGTATTGTTGAAAATGTTGTTGCTGTCTATAACAGCATTGTACGAGAATGAAACATACAACGCATAGTAATGTCCATCTCCAGCAGTTCCATTATTGCCGAAATTGTTACCAATTACTTTTGGAGCGAGAATTTCTTCGCCAGATACACCGGAGAGGCGAATACCATAGTATGCACGATAAATGTTATTGTAAAGGATAGAGATATTGTCATTTCCACCTGAACCGGTAGTCAAACTTGATAGTGCACTTGCAACAATACCATAGCAGGTGCTTGTAGCAGAAGCACTGATAATATTACAATTTCTTATAGTAATATCTTTTACGCTATTCATCATTCTAATTACAGTAGCAGAGCTTTGGCTGTTTTGAATAGTCAGAGCGTTTGTTGAACCTGTTCGGTTAATACGACCATCGATTGTAACCCGCTCGGCACCATCAAACGTAATCATAGAAGTAGGAGCAGCACCACTAATAGTATAATTACCGGTTGGGAAAATACTTATAGTGTATGGATTATTATATTCGCAAATAATTTTCTTTAACGGGACAATACCGGATTCAGTAAGATTAGAGGTGATACGAACTTGAAGGTTGCCAACCAATATACCATTATTAAGTGCAGCAAAAAGACCATCTGAATTAGTTAAACTTGTGAATGGCTTGCCCTGACCTACTTCAATAATACCAGCAAAAGGAATAGAAATAAAGTAGCTATGCTTAACATTTTCTACAGGGAAATTGTTAATATTTAAAAGAGTTGAAGTCAGAGGAACGGGGAATGTTCCGCTGGAAGCACCGGTAAGATGATTTGGTGAGTTGTCCTGAGCAACGATGAAATATTCGATTTCATCGCCAGGAATAACGCCACCATAAATCAAGTTGTAATCAATTGTGAAGTTGAATGAATTGGCGGATCCAGAACCAGTAGAATATTTCCATCCATCAGTTGAAGGAGTATTATCAATAAAAGTATTAGCATTTGACTTTTTGCGGAAGTAAATTCTTGGAGGATTTGAAGTGTTGTTAACACCGTTATAATCAAAAACAGTAGCTGGAAGAGTTCTATTAGAAACTTCTGACGTATTAAGCAAAGGAATAAAGGTGATTGATGGAGGAACAAGGTCGCCGGAAATTTCGTATGCACCAATGTTAGGAATGGTAGCTGAACGGGGATTACCAAGCAAGTCTGTTGTATATCCTGCTATTGGCGTAGCTGCACCTTCGAGCGGGCTACCATCCACCGGAACAAGCACTTCATTGTTATTAAATAACGGATTGACATTTATTGAATTAACATCTTGACCGGTAAAAGCTTGAAGGACAGAGAATGTGTCGATGTCCTGTCCAATATATGCTAATTTAGCATTTGGTCCGGCCACATAATAATCGTTATAGTCAAAAGTTGAATTTGTAAGACTGGATGAACTAGTTATATATACTGCATAACTTTTGTAATTAGAAAGCCCAGTCATTGTATTGACGAATACGTTATTGCGAACGTCGATATTATTAGTTGAGCTTGTATAAACCATAAGAGCAGTAGATGCACCGTTAGCAGTGCTGGTTGAATATGTATTGCCGTACATATTTACAGAATTGTAGTAAATCTTATGACCAACACTAGCGTGAATTCTGATCCCAGACGGCATATAAACATTTGATGTTTTATTTGTGTAGTCGTATATCCCGGCAATTTCATTATTTACGATTTCAGTATTGTTGCAGGAAGAGCCAACGTAGATACCATCGCAATATGAGGTAGTAGTTCCAGTAGTTTGGCGGATATAATTAACTTTGTTGGCAATTATCTTGACATTTGCAGACGAAGTAAGATAAACTCCATACATACTCGAACCGCCCTGCAAGTTTTTAATAGTGTTGCCAATTATGTTGCTACTGCCGCCAGAAGACAGATAAATGCCGTAGGTGGTGGAATTAGCTGAGTT
Organism: Eximiradius proteiniborus; assembly: GCA_937936035.1. Classification (GTDB taxonomy): domain Bacteria; phylum Bacteroidota; class Ignavibacteria; order Kapaibacteriales; family UBA2268; genus JAKIZO01. The sequence continues at coordinate 14,877 of CALGXJ010000189.1, read as the reverse complement.
GTCAGTTATTTCATTATTATTAAAGTTGCCAGCTCCTGGTGAAGACAGATACAAGCCATAGAAGGAGTTTGTTGAAAAATTGTTTCTTGTAATATTGTTTTCAATATTAGAATTAGTAGAGTAATAGTTGTAAATACCATAATGATAAGAACTGCTGTTGTTTTCAATCACGTTGCCAACAACTGAGTTATCATTGCTATAGTAAGGATAAATAAAATAAGATGAACCGGTTGTATTGTTATTACGAATTGAGTTATTACTAACATTTACGTAGTTTGAATAATAAGGGTAGACAGCGTAAAAAGTGGAAGAGAGGTTGTTATTTTCAATAATGTTGTTAATTGCAGAGCTATAATGAGAATAAGAAAAATAAATACCATAATAAGTAGAGGAGACAATACTATTAGAAAATGTGTTTGAATAAACAAATGTGTTGTTTGAGTAATAGCTATAAATGTTGTATAATATAGTTGTTGTACTTACTTTTATAGAATTATTAGTGATTTCAGTACTATCAGCGTAATAAATATAAATCGCATAATAATGTCCATCGTTTGGAGTTGAGCTGTTACCGAAGCTATTAAATTTAATTTTAGCGCCAACAGGTTTGTCGGATGTGGAACCATAAACACGGACACCATAGTAAGCCCTATATATATTATTGTATAGAATATTAACATTTCTACAACCACCAGCTGATGTTAGAGTAGTACCGCCGCCAACAACGATGCCAAAAGAGGATGAGGTAGCGGAAGGACCAATAATATTGAGATTACGGATAGTTATATTATTAGCACCATTGCTTGTAGGAGTGGTTCCTTTTTTGACCCAGATCACTGATTGAGAACTTTCAGTATTTTCGAGAGTAATAGCATTAAAGGAACCAGTCATATTAATTCTACCGTCGAAAATAAGATTATCGGCATCTTCGAAAGTTAAAAGAGCAAATTGGGCAGGACCAGAAATTTCAATTTCAGTTGTAGGGTAAATGTAAATTGTATAAGGAGTAGTAGCATCTGAAGGGATTTCCTGCAAACGGATAGTTCCGGGTTCAGTAAGGTCGGAAGTAAGTTTAATATGTAAATCGCCGGAAAGGACTCTTTCATTGATATATGCAAAAGCACCATTAAAACCAGTTAAGTTTTCGAATTGTTTGCCTGAACCAACTTCAATTATCCCAGAGATTTGGGGTTTAATTTTATAGGATATATTCAATCGTTTTATTGGGAAGTTTGCGGCAACGAGTTGGACGCTGGTAGGTTCAGTAGTAAACTCGCCGTGAGAAATTGCAACTTTGTGAGCTGGAGAGTTATCCTGAGCAACGACGAAATATTCAATTTCATCACCGACAGACACACCGCCATAAAGAAGAGAAGTATTTATTGTAAAAGTATAGTTTGGAGCAGTGCCTGTTGCAACAGTGTATTTCCAACCGTTAGTAGCAGAGGTGTTATCAACATAAGTATTGTTATTAGTTTTTTTCTTAAAATAGATGCGAGGGGCATCGGCACCAGTAGCAATACCACTTAAGTCCTGGATGGTAGCAGTCGTTGTTCTGTTGGCAGTAGTTGTGGTATGTCCGAGCAGAGAAAGCTGAATATTTGGAGCAACGTAATCGCCAAACACTTCAAAAGCACCAATAGCCGGAGCAGTAGTTGATCTTGCATTATCAAACAAGTCTGTGGTAACAGCGGCAATTGGAGTGCCAAGCGTGGTAAGCGAGCTTGTAAATGGGATTGGAACTAAATCGCTATTAAATGATGGCAACAAACTGACGGAATTAGCATCTTGCCCGGTAGCTGTTTTCCAGTTGGTTAATGTATAGATATCGTTTGAACCAATTCTTCCAATCAATGAATTTGCATCAGTTGTGTAGTAATTGTTATAATCAAAAGTGGAGCCATTGAGACTTGTCGAATCTGAGATAAGCATAGCATAGTGCATTGAATTTTGGGTTCCAGTAGCAACATTTGTGAAAGTGTTGTTTCTAATATTGAGTGAATTAGCACCGGCATAATTAGTGAGGAAAGCAGTGGAATTTAATTCACCTAAAACGTCAGAAGCGAAATTACCCGAGATATGGACGGTGTTGTGATAGATCTCTAAGTTTGTGCCGTAAATAATTTGAATACCAGCAGGAATGTAAAGAGCATTTGTAGTTGCAACTGATTTGGAAATACCGCTGATAGAATTGTTATAAATTTTTGATTGATTACCATAGTAAGATGCAATTCCTGCTGTATATGAAGAGGCACCAGAGGAAGAAACACCCTGAATTATATTTTTCTCGACAAGTGAGTTTGTAATACTTGTTGAGGAATTGTATAGATAAATCCCGATAGTAGTAGTCCCAGATGAGAGATTTCTGATTTGATTGCTTCTAACAATTCCATTCGAATGGTAGTAAACATAAATACCGTAACCAACAGAAGAACCTCCCCTATTGTCTAAAAGCTTATTATTTGAAATAGTGTTTGCAGAACCATAATAAGAATAAATAATATATTGAGCTGATGAGGATATGTTATTTTGGATAAGATTATTGCTTGAAGTTGTGTTGTTGCAATAGTATAAATAATTGCCATAGAGCGTAGTTGAAGAAGTATTGATTAATTCATTATCGTTAATTATTGAATTATTGTTGTAGCCCACATAATATCCATAAAAAGTAGAGGTAGAAGTAGATTGAATACTATTGCCTTGTATAAGAGCATTATTGCAGTAATAAACATAAATCCCGTAATGAATAGATGAAGTAGCAGACTTAATGACGTTATCAGTAATTTCAGGAGCTTCACAGTAGTAAGTGTATATAGCATAGTAGTGACCAAAGCCATCGGTAAGATCTTTACCGAAATTATTATTTCGAATTTTCAGACCCGTAAGAAAACCATCAGAAGCACCGTAAGCACGAATACCGAAATATGCTCTATAGATGTTGTTGTATTCAATAGTAATGTCGTTATTACCGGCAGCGGGACTAGTCAGAGAAACTTTGCCACTTATAGCAATTCCGAAATATCCAGCAGTTGAAGGATTGCCACCAGCGATATTGCAATAGCGAATAGTGTTGTTTCTTGCACCATTAGAATTGGGTTTATTGCCTCGATAGATCCAAATTGCAGCACCGGAGCTATTGTTAACGATTGTCAAAGCAGGAGTATTACCAGTGGCATTAATACGACCGTCTATAATCACTCTGTCTGCATCTTCAATAGGGATAACTGCTAATCCAGAACCGCTAATGGTGTAATTTCCGGTGGGGTAAATTTTAATAAAGTAGCTTCCGCCTTGTGAAGTAACGGCTTCGAGAGGGATTTGACCGGTTTCTTCCAAATCGGATGTAATTTGTATATCTAAATCGCCTGTCAGAACACTGAGTTGAAGTAGTTCGAAGACACCACCGGGCTTAGTAAGCGAAGTATATGTTTGCCCTTGGCCAACTTGAATGACACCGGATAGTGGAGCAGCAATAATATAGTTTGAAGAAACAGAAACCGGGAAATTAGCAATGGTTAAATTAACGGATGTTGGGTTAGCATTAAATCTACCATCACTAAATGCAACATTTGCTGGATTATTTACGTCCTGGGCGATAATGAAATATTCAATGGCTGTTCCTTGACTTACCCCACCATATATTTTTGAGTAGTCAATTTCGAAAGTGAAAGAATTACCAACAATAGAAGTGGGCTCGACATATTTCCATCCATTTGTTTGATTAGTATTATCGATGAAAGTATTAAGATTTGTCTTTTTACGGAAGTAAAGTCGAGGTTTATTGACAGTATCCACGTCTGTATTATCTGAGATACCAACCAAAAGTGTAATGTTTGAAGTGCTTGTAGTATTTTGAATTGGTTGGAAAACGAATTCAGGAGCAATAAAATCACCTTCGTTTTCGAAAGCACCAATAGATGGATTTGTTGCCGAACGAGAAGCGCCATCGAGGTCGGTTGTAACAATACCAATTGGAGTTCCTGCGGCAACAAGAGGTGATCCGAAATACGGGCGCAAATTAGTATTAGAGTTGTAAAGAGGATTGACGCTCATGGAGTTAATGTTTTTGAGGGTGTCTCTGTTTTTGAAAGCAGTTAAATCAGTAAAATCATTAGTTCCAATGCCTGCTAAAACTGAGTTTGCACCCGAAACAAAGTAGTTGTTGTAATCAACTGTTGCTGAGTTGAAAGCAGCATCAGCGCCTAAATAAATAGCAAACGATTTAGCAGAAGCAACAGAATTTTCCTGGGTATTAACGATTGTGTTATTACGAATGTCGCAACCAGTTACGGATGTATTTAGATCAATACCGGCAGAAAATCCTTGTGTAGTTCCAGTTACTGTTTTATTACCATAAATATTAATTGAGTTATTATAAATCTGGTGATTAATACTACCAAAAAGCATAATACCAGAGGGAATATACTGGAATGCAGTTTTATTAACAGCATCGAAAATGCCAGAGATGGAGTTATTATAGAATTTAGATTGGTCGCAAGAAGAAGAAACGTAAATACCATAGGCCGAGGTAGTAGTACTTGTTGATCTAGTAGAGATATTAGTAATTTCACAATTACGAACTGTTGAGTTGGCAGCACTTGCAAGATAAATGCCAAAAATGTTGCCATCACCTTTTAAATTGTTGATTTTTAAGCCATTGTAATCATTGTTTGAGCCGGAAGCGTTATAGACACCAGCAACAGCAGAAGTTGCAGCATTAGAAACATTCTTTATTAAAAAGTTGTTGAATGTATTGTTTGCACTTGAACTTACAACGTATATAGAGTACATTGTAGCCGTTCCAGAAATATCAGAAATTTCACAATTATTGAAAGTATTACCTGTAGATGTAGAAGTAAGATAGACACCATAAAATGTGCTAGAGTTAGAGTTTTTGATTGAGATATTTTCAAAGTAATTGTTAGTTGCATAAGGCATATAATAGCCGTATAAAGAAGAACCTGTGGAAGTATTTTCAATAGTGTTATTAGTAATTGTGCCATTATTAGAGTAATAAATATAATATGCGTAGCAAGCACTACTTGAATTGATTGACAATTTATTGTTGTCCATTATTAAGCCATCAGTATAGTAGGTGTAGTAACCGTAGTAGCAACCGTCACCGGGGTTACCGTTGTTGCCGATATTGTTATTTCTAATTTCTATACCTGTTGCTCTTGGTGAGGAAGTGGCATAAAGACGGATTGCATAATAAGCTCTAAATACATTACAATTAAGAATTTTGACACTGTTATTTGTACCACCACCAGTAAAAGAAGAAGTAGAATAAGCACCACCAACAATACCAAAAATAGTGCTTGTAGAAGCAGAAGCACCGATTACATTAACATTTCTGATAGTAATATTATTAGCACCGTTGCCGGAGCTTGCGCGAGCGATCCAAATACCGGCGGCATTCGAAGTAGCAGTATTTTGAATAGTAAGACCATTAGAATTGCCTGTGCGATTGACGCGACCATCAATTGTAACGTTATCGGCATCTTCTAAAATAATCACAGCTTTGTAGCTGCCAAGATTGCCAGAGATGGCATATTCGCTCGTAGGGAAAATCACAACAGACGTGTAATTTGCACTACCGACGCCGGAAGCTTTAAGCACTGGTGGGTCCGTTTCAACCAGATTATCGTCAATCAGGACTTCGATACTACCGGTGAAGGCACCGGAATTGATAGCATCAAAAGCTAATTTCAAAGAAGCATAAGTAGCTGTGTCCTGGGTGGAACGGACAATAACCTGAGCACTAAGGGAGTGCCCAATAACAAAAAGAATTGCGATTAGAATATATCGCGTGAAGGATTTAATCATGTCATCCCCTATAAAATTTATAAAAACTTAACCATTGTCGTAATTACAAAATGAACTTTTTTATGTATTTTTTTTATCAATTAAGTTCATTTCATTAATTAAATTAAAAAATATTTTGAAATTATAAAACCTTTTTTTCTATTTTGTGAAATTTCAAATATTTAACTTTGCTAAAAAGAACACGCTCACTTTTGTGAGCGTGTTAATTTATTTAATTTCAGAGAGTTTTCAGTTAATAAATGATTAACAAAGATACAGAATATAGTTTCGCCTAACAACTTAGTTTTTAATTGGATATTCTGGAACAGTTGGAATTTTTGGTTTGGTATTAGTTTTGATTTCTTCTAAAATAATTTCGATTGCTTTTAGAAGTTGAGCATCGATACCCTCGAACTCAAGACCCGGGTTATTGTCGATCTCGATATCGGGTTCCATACCAACACCTTCCAAAATCCAGGAAGCATCACGACCGAAGTTTGCAAATTCAGGTTTGTTGAGATAGCCTCCATCGAGGAAAGGAAGGCTACCGCGAATGCCGATTACTCCGCCCCACGTGCGTTTACCGATGAGTTTTCCCAACCCCATAAGTTTGAATTGATAAGGGAACAAGTCGCCGTCGCTCATAGATTGTTCATTTATAAGCATAACCATAGGACCAGTTATAACAGCGCTTGGAGTAGTGAAGACCATTTCTTGGTTTCTGGCGTTGCGTGCAACAGCAAGAATTCGGCGAAGGCGTTCAATAATAAGGGAGGAGACATTACCACCACCATTGAAACGGTCATCTATAATTAAGGCTTCCTTGCGAACTTGCGGAAAGAAGTATTTAACAAACTCATTCAGTCCGTTATCAGGCATCATATCGGGGATATGCACATAACCTACCCGACCACCGGTGGCACTATCCACAAACCGGCGGTTTCGTTCGACCCAGTTATAGTAGCGAAGAGATGTTTCGCGGGAGAGAGTTTTGACAACTGCTGTTTGAGAATTTTCAATTGTAGGACGGAAATTGTAGCGAATAGTAACAAATTTATTATCTTTGCCGACTAATGCACGATATGGAGTAATGTCTCTTGACAAGCGAATGCCGTCAATTTCAAGGATATAGTCGGCTTCCTTTATGTTAATGCCGGGTTCGGAGAGAGGAGAGCGCCGATTTTCATCCCAGTTTTGACCTTCTAATATCTTTTTTATTTTGTAGAAACCGGATTTTTCGTCGAATTCAAAATCGGCTCCCAAATATCCTATACCGATTGCTTCAACTTTCGGAGCATCGCCACCGCCGACATAAGCGTGTCCGGCATTGAGTTCGCCTACCATTTCACCAAGCAAGTAAGTTAAATCGGCTCGATGAGAAACAAAAGGAAGGAGCAGTTCATATTTTTTCTTAATGGCATTCCAGTCTACTCCGTGCATATTAGGGGCATAGAAGAAGTCGCGCATCTGTCGCCAGGTTTCGTCATAGATTTGTTTCCATTCTTTTTTTCTGTCAATAAAAATTTTCAAATCGGACAAATCGAGTTTGCCGTCTTTTGGAGTAAGATTCTCTTTCAATTTTTCAATATAATAATCATCTTTGCTTTTTATCAGTATCGATTTGAAATCCTTTGATATATCGAATTGTGTAAAATCTCCGATTTTTGTTTCTTCACACTTTTCTAAATCGAATTTGTAAAGTCCGGACTGAGAGCTGCTAAATCTAACGTAATACAAACAATTTTTATCTGCAAAAATAGAAGAATACGAAGCAGCAGGGACAGGAAACTCGAAAATTCTGTTAGAAATATCGTTCAAATCAATAGAAATAGAGTTATCATCTTCGCTAACATTTTTAGATTTTTTTGTAGATTTTTTAGGCTTTACAGTAGTATCTTGATTTGCTTTGACGTAATCTTCGAATTTAATTAATGGGTTTGGAGTATTAGGACTCAACGCAATACCATAAATTTTTTCAAGATTATTGTAGACAAAGTTGTATTCGAACGAGCCGGTTGTAGGATTGAAAGTTCTTTTGGATATAAAATATAAATATTTTCCGTCAGGCGAGAACACTGCACCATTTGATTCGAAAAATTCAGTTGTAATTTGATAAGATTTCTCATCATTAAGAGAGAACAAATTAACAACTGGAGTGTAGTTATTAACTAGGTCTGTATAGACAACCCAACGGCTATCGGGCGACCAACTAAAATCGCGTATTTCCCAGATTTTTGATTTAGTAATGTGAGTAACTTTTTTAGTTTCAACATCGACATAAAACAAACGCATTAATTTATCAGAATTGAGAATTTTTTTGCTATCGGGCGACCATTCGAGTTCCCAGCGGTAAGAAGTGCCATCGTTTGTAAGGCGAGTTTTGTCCGAGCCATCGGGACGCATAATATAGATTTCGTCTTCACCGCTTTCGTCGCTAATGAAAGCAATCCAGCGGCCATTAGGAGACCATTTTGCATTGCGTTCGTGAATTCCGTTGGAATTGGTAAGATTTTTCGGATAACCGTTTTTAGCGGGGACGACGAATATATCGCCGCGTGCTACAAACAAAGCAGATTTGCCATCAGGAGAAATAGAAGCGTTTGTTATGTATTTTCTAACATCAACAAAGCCTGGTCTGAAGTCGTTATTATCGTCATAGACGTAAATATTAAGTTTTTGCAAATAGTCGTTTTCAGTTTTTAAGATATAGATATCTCCCCCATTTTCGAAAGCGATATGGTCAGCACCGAGCGAAGGGAATTTAACATCATATTCTGTGAAATTGGTAATTTTTTTGGTTTGTTTAGTGTTCAAATCGTAACAGAACAAGTTCATAACTTTATCGCGGTCCGAGAGGTAATAGATTTTATTGCCAACCCACATAGGAATAATGTCTTGAGCAGGATTGTTCGAAATATTTTCGAGGGATTTTGTTTTGAAGCTGTATATCCAGATGTCGTCTGCCTGACCACCGCGATAACGTTTCCAGGTGCGGTATTCGCGGAATATACGGTTCATAGCGATGCGTTCTCCATCAGGAGCAAAGCTTGCAAAGCCAGCTCTGGCGAGTGGTAATTCTGTAGGTAGTCCACCATCAACCGGAGCAAGGAAGAGCTGTCCGGAAAGGACATTCCAGCTTTTCTCGCGGCTACGGTAAAGAATATGCTTACCATCGTTTGTCCATTGCATTATGATTTTTGCGGGACCCTGACGTTCTGCAACGTCAGGCATATCAAGGGAATAAGTAACGCGGCGTGGTTCGCCACCAGTTGAAGGCATAACATAAATATCAGGGTTGCCGTCATATTCACCGACAAAGGCAATTTGCCTGCCGTCAGGCGAAAAACGCGGATAAAGTTCAAGTCCCGGGGAACTTGTAAGTTTTCGAGCTACCCCACCTGTTATCGGGGCAATCCAGATATTCCCTGCATAGGAGAACACTACCTCATTTTTTGAGGTATTAGGATAGCGAAGGATCTTGCTCTCAGTTTGTGAATATGCTAAATACTGAAATATAGAGATCAAAAGCAGCGACAGCAGTAGTTTTTTCATAATTGACTACCAAAAAATTGAACAATTATTTATGAATATTATGTTTTTGCAAATTAATTAATTCAACGGTCTTCAAACAAATTTTGCCGGCAAAGAATTTTTCGAGAACTTGCTTGAACACATCCGGGGCACCTTCGACGAACGAGAAAAGCGTCATCGAAGAGCGTATCTTCATTGCATCAATGGAACCAAAAATCTCTACCGGGTCGTATGTATTAAGATTGAGAAGTTCTCCGGATATTTCGATTAATCTTGTGCCCAATATATTATGTTCCAAATAGGCTTTTGCTTCGTCGATGCTTTTTATTCCGTAGTAATATGACATTTGGCTATTGCCAAGACCGCGCATTTGAGGGAAAATGAACCACATCCAGTGAGATTGTTTCTTGCCCGATTTTATTTCGGAAAGAGCAATCTCGTAGGAATTTGCCTGGGCTTGGATAAATCTATTTAAGTCATAATTGTTCATATTTTTTTGATAATTTTGATTATCTGAATAAAATATTTATTTTGCTAATACATCAAAATTAATATTATTGAATTGAAATAGCATAATTATTTTGGATGCCGGAAACAATAAAACATATTAAAAAACCAATATATAAAAGACTACTATTGAGCTATTTAATTGCAACTTTGCCGGTCTCGGTATTAGTAATATTGATTGTAAATCTGATTGCAATTCCATCGGCAAAGGAGAAAAATACAAGAGAGATGAGAAACACAACAAAAATTATTTCCGGAATGATTTACAACTCTGCTACTGTTGCGATAAAAAATCATCTAAAGTCTATTGCTGATAAAAATAAAGAGATCATATCACATTATTACAATTTATATAAAATTGGTAGTATTTCCTATTCAGAATTTAACAATAAAGTATATAATTATTTATTAACTCAAAAGATTGGAATATCCGGGTATCCTTATGTGCTTAACTCAAAAGGCATATTGCAAATGCATCCATACAACGAACTGGTCGGGAAAAATGTATCTGAGTATGATTTTGTTCGGAAACAAATGAAGGAGAAAGAAGGCTATTTAGAATATGAATGGAAAAATCCCGGTGAAAAAGAGAAAAGACCCAAAGCATTGTATATGACTTACTTTGAACCTTTGGATTGGATAATATCCGTATCAAGTTATAGGGAGGAATTCAACGACTTATTGAATATTGATGATTTTCGTGAGATGGTGTTGTCGCTTAAAGTGATAAAAACCGGTTATGTGTATATTTTAGATTCAACTGGGAAAGTACTTATTCATCCATTTATGCCAAAGTATTACGACATTTTTTCTGAAACTGACAAAGAAAACGGATTTGTTAGTCATATGTTGAGTAATCCAAGTGGATTAGTCGAATATAAATGGCAGAACCCGAACGAGGAAAAGCTTTACCAAAAGATAGCTTTTTTCGAGAAGGTGCCTGTATTCAACTGGATTGTGGTGGCATCCGGCTATTCAAAAGATGCTTATGAAAACATAGAAATTATGAGGATTTCTGCATATTTTACGGCAATATTAATTATTATTGTCGGCTTTATTCTATCAAACATTTTTAGCAAAAAGTTATCAAATCCAATTGTTAGTGTAGTAAATCAAATTCAAGAAAATTTAGGCAAAGGAGTTTCAAAAGAGATTATTGTCAAAACAGAAGACGAAATTCGATTCCTTGTAGATGAGATAAATGCATATTTGAGAGAAATTGAGTATCAAAAGAACGAGATAATAAGCCAGAAGAAAAAATACACTGATTTATTTGAGACAAGCCCGGTTGGGGTAATGATGTTAGAGGATTGTATAATCACTGAATGTAACCTTGCTTGTTCGAATATTTTTAATCTCGAAAAGGAGCAACTTATTAATAATAATATCAGGAGTTTCTTTTACATCAAGGACAAAAACGGGCAAGGCTTATATGAGGTCTTCAACAAACATTTAAAAATTGCGGCAGAAAATAAAACGGTTTCTTCGTTTGAGTGGGAGTTTGTTTCGAGCGAAGGCAATGTAGTTATTGGATTTGTTCAGGCAAAATTGTTTAGTGAAGGGAGTGTTCAGCAATTTGTCTTATTCATCGTGGATATAACAAATGAAAAGAAATACCAAAAAGCGCTTATTGAATTAAATGAAAACTTAGAGAAAAAAGTAGAAGAACGGACGGAAGAATTGAATAAGGCACTTAAATATTTAGAAGATGCAAACTATGAACTAAAATCACTTAACGATCAAATGGCTGAGGAATCCAGAAAGCTTGCTGAACTGAACGAAAAGCTTATTCGTTCCGAAGAAGAGCTAATAAAATCAAATGCTGCAAAAGACAAGTTTATTTCTATTCTTGCACACGATTTGCGAAATCCGATTGCTGGAGTAAGATTGCTATTGGATACTATACATCAGATTTTGCAAAGCAACGAATTATCTGAGGCGGCTACTGTGGAAATCTTGAAAAAGCAAGTTCAATTGGCGCGATCGGCAACAAATCAGACTTTCGAACTGCTTGAAAATTTATTGAATTGGGCAAATTTACAGAGAAAAGGTTTCGACTATTCACCTGAACAGAATAATATTTTCTTTTTTGTGGACAAATGTATTAATATTGTAAAACCAAATGCCGATAATAAAGGAATTAAGATAGTAAATGAAGTAAGTCCGGATGCGAGAGGATACTTCGATGAGTTTGTAATACAGACGATAGTAAGGAACTTGCTGATGAATGCGATTAAGTTTTCGTATGAAGGCAGCCAGGTGAGAGTATCGCTAAAAGATTGCGAAATGCAGGGAAGTTGTTATATTCTTTCGGTACAGGATCAAGGGGTTGGAATGGATAAAGAAACGATAGCGAAAATAATGAGCGATGGCATTAGTGCATCAACAGCCGGAACAAAAGGCGAGAAAGGAAGCGGATTAGGATTATTGCTGTGCAAAGAATATATTGAGAAAATGGGCGGCCGGTTGTTCATAGAAAGCAAGATGAACGAAGGAACAACTATAAGTTTCACTATTCCGAAAAATGTTACATATTAATAAAAGGTGTTGTAATGAGTGATGAAATACAAAATATTAACTTGCAATCGAATGAAGTATCTGAAGAATTAATTCAGGTGGTAAGTTTCCGAATTGAAAATGAGGAGTTTGGAATTGATATTATCCGGGTTCAGGAAATTATTAGGATGGTGGATATTACGAGGGTTCCCAATACACCTGATTATGTAATTGGTGTAATTAATTTACGAGGTAAGGTTATTCCAATAATTGATATGCGACGTAGGTTGAATTTAACAGAAACACCATATACAAAGGACACAAGAATAGTTGTCATAGAAGAAGAAGGGAAAGTAGTTGGATTTATTGTCGATAGCGTAAGCGAAGTATTAAGAGTCAGCAATAGCATAACTGAACCACCACCACCGATGGTAAGTGGGATTAGTTCAGATTTTATCAGTTCTATTGCTAAATTAGATGGTCGATTATTGATTTTACTTGATTTAGAAAAAGTTTTAATGAATGAAGAAATCGAAGAAAAGGAAAGCAAAGAATAGCTATGATAAAACTAATAAAACATCCGGTAGTTGAGCATAATTTAACAGTTTTGAGAAATAAAAACACGGGGAATGCAGAATTCAGGCATTCTGCAAATGTAATTGCTCATTTTTTAGCATTAGAGGCATTTTCTGATTTGCCATTAGCAGAAAAAAATATCGAGACACCACTTGAAAATTATCAAGGCAAAGAAATAATCAGCGATATTGTGTTGGTGCCGGTGCTTCGGGCTGGACTTGCACTGCTGGAAGCATTCAACTTTATTATGCCATCTGCGAAAATATCATTTGTAGGGCTATCGAGAAACGAAAAAGATTTTTCAATAAACGAGTATTATTTTTCTGCACCAAATTTTGTTGAGCAAACAAGATTTATAATACTTGAAATGATGATAGCAACAGGCAGTTCAGTTGTTTCGGCGATTAACCGGTTGCAGTTGGAAGGAGCCGGCAATTTTACCGTGTGCAGTATTATTGCAGCACCTGAAGGTGTTGAGAATATACTTACAAATTATCCGAATATAAAAATAATCACAGCTGCACTAGACAGAGAGCTAAACGACAAGAAGTATATATTACCTGGCCTTGGAGATGCCGGCGATAGATGGTGCGGAGTGTAGCTGAGCATAAATATTTCATTTTTTATAAGCCTTATAAGGTTCTTTCACAATTTACTTCAAGCGACGGGCGTGCCAGCCTGTCGCTTTTTAATTTTCCAAAAGATTGTTACCCGGTAGGTCGGTTGGATTACGATAGCGAAGGATTGCTTATAATCACGGATGATAAATCGCTAAACAGAAAGCTACTGAACCCGAAGTTTAGGCATAGGAGAACATATTACGTTCAAGTTGAGGGCATACCATCACTCGCTGATTTAAAACAATTATCGAAAGGTGTTGAAATAAACATAGATGGGAAAATATATCGAACGTTGCCAGCGGTCGTTGAGGCTTTAGAAACAGAGCCGAATTTGCCGGAAAGAATTCCACCGATCAGATTTAGGAAGAACATTCCAACGACATGGCTTTCGATAACGCTAATGGAAGGGAAAAACCGTCAGGTAAGGAAAATGACTGCCAAAATTGGCTATCCAACATTGCGATTAGTGCGTTATTCGATTGAAAAATTAAACATTGATGGATTTAATTCTGGAGAGATAAGACGGATTAACAAAGATACAATAATAAAATTGCTTAATCTTTAATAAAATTTTAATAATATAAAAAAAAGAAGTAATTTAAATATTGTATTGCTTAAATATATGAATACTAATGCTGAAAAAATTAATATTTCTAACTTTGCTAATAATTTGCTTTGAGAATAGCAGTATATTTGCCTTTCATACAGACACAACAGATGCGGCATTGCCGGGGAGTGCCCGAAGGGTGTATCTGCCGGAGCAAGACAGTGCTTTTCAGAAGGCATTGGATATGCAGTTGCCTTTTTCGCTGCGGGCACGACTTGATTTGGAGCTATCGGAACCACTCTGGCGGTATTTGGTAAGCGAACACAGCAAAAATCCGTGGGTTTCAGCACTCAGGTCTTTGGAACAAATGCCGGAAGAAGCTTATATTCCGGGCGAAGTCGAAAAGACTTTGCGTGAAATTAATATAATGAACTCAATGTATGTTCCGATGGTCCGGACATATTCGCCATATGGAGCAAAAATTGATTTTGAAACAATCGGGAAGTTTTTGGGAATAGTAGAAGATGTATCTCCAACGATAAAATATTCATTAGCCATTACTGCCGATGTTGAAATTGTAATTTACTCAATACAAGCGATTGCGGTTGCAACTTTGTTCAAAGGTGTGCAATCACCCGGCAATTACACAATTTCCTGGAACGGACGAGATGAAAACGGACGAATGATGCCACCCGGCGACTATATTGCCGAAGTTCGAATAGGACAGGAAAAGTATGTAAGAAAAAGAATCGTATTAAAGTAATTTGTGATTTTATAAAACTGCCTGGATAATTT
>CALGXJ010000188.1 GCA_937936035.1 Eximiradius proteiniborus | reverse complement strand
AGATTATAATTTGATTGACGACAAAAAGTACACGGAAAGTTTTATTAATGAAAAAGCAAAATTCAAAAAATGGGGCATTAACAAAATAAAAATTGAACTTTTGAAGAAAGGAATAGACAAAAATATAATTGATGAGCAAATCAGAGATTTATATAGTGAAGAGACAGATTTTGGAAATGCCATCAAATTAGCAGAAAGAAAAATGAAAGCAATAACGAACAAGCCAATAGAAAAGCAAAGACAATCGCTGATAAATTATTTACAGAACAAAGGCTATAAATGGGAAATTATTATTAGGGTATTGCAAGAATTAAAGTTCAAGTAGTTGGGCGTTTTCTTTTAGCCATTTTTTATGTTTTTTATATTCGGGACAATATTTGCGAACTTCATTCCAAAATTCAGAAGAGTGGTTAAGATGTCGTAAATGTGAAAGTTCGTGAATAATAATATAATCGATAACTTCCAAAGGTGCAAAAGCAAGTTTCCAATTGAAATTCAGGTTACCCAAAGAAGAGCAACTTCCCCAACGGGAAACAGTGTTTTTAATAGAGATACGATTATACTTCAACTCCATAACAGAAGCCCACTTAGAAACATTAACGCTAAAAAATTCTTTAGCCATTTTGATAATGAGATGTTTAAGAAGCGGCTTGATGTGTTTGGATAAGTCGCTTGCAATTAATAATTGGTTGTTTTTTAAATGTAGAGCAAATTGAAGATTTTCTACATAATTAATTATATAATAATTACCGAAAATGGTTATTTTAGCTCCGTTGGAAAGGTTACGAGTAAATTTCTTTCTATTCTGAACTTCAATTTTTTTAGCGATAATCCAATTTTGCTTTTGTTGAACAATTTTTTGGATATAACTAATCGGAACAGAAGTTGGAGCTTTGATAATCAAGTTACAGTGATTATCAATTTTAAGAGCAATAGTTTTTCTATTAGAGCGAATTATTTTATTAATTTCAATTTGCATTTACAAAATTATAAAAATAAGATATATATTTTTTTAAATTATATCAAAATAAAATCTAAATATTTTAGTCAAAAATACCGATAAAGCAAATATATTAATTAATCATAATTGAGATTGAATTATGTCGCAAATGGATAATGAAACCCGCGAGATGATTATGCAGTTTGTATCAGAATCTTTGGATTCGCTTGATACAAACGAGCCATTAGTAGAAAACTTAAGATTAGAGGATAATTCAGAGTATGTAAATTCAATTTTTAGAGTTTTCCACACATTAAAAGGGTTATCGGGATTTTTTGAAATGTTTGTCATTAATAGGGTTACTCACGAAGCAGAAACCCTATTGGACATAATGCGCAAGCAAAACAAAGCCCAAAGTGAAGATATAATATCGATAATATATTCTATATTCGATTTTTTACGTGAATTATTGAACAGAGTAAGCGAGGACCTAACAGACAAAGATGCAGAGGCAGAAGCAGAAGATATGATTATCATAATTCGAGATGCCATTAATCGTGTTCAAAATCCGGAAATCAGTGAAGAAGATTTCTTTTTTGCAGAAGATAGCGGCGCAACAAGTAGTGAAGAGAATACACAACCACCTTCAATAAGTAGTGGCAATGAAGAAATAATGTATGAAGCACAGGATGTTACTCAATCAGATGATGGTTTAGAATCGCTAGTTTCGAATGAATTGATGGATCAATACTTATCAAGTGCATATGAATTGATTGATACAGCAGAGAACAACTTATTAATACTTGAAAACGATCCAAATAACTTTGATCTGATAGCAAATACATTTAGAGTGATTCACAGCCTAAAAGGTAATTCAGGATTTATGGGTCTTTCGGAAATTGAAGAAATATCAATGGAGATGGAATCAATATTAGATTCAATAAGAAATAAAGAGTTACAAATTGATACAACTATTGTAAATATTCTTTTGAGCAATATAGAAACAATTCGAAATAGATTAAGCGCTTTATCACCTGAGGGAAGCAAATCTAAAGCTTTTCAGGAGACAATCGCAGAAACTAATGTCGCGTCTCAAGCTAATCTCCAAGTAGAAGAAACACATTCTGAGAGTCATTTTGATCAGGGTGAGGCAATTGAACTTGCTGAAGAAGACAAGACAGTTAATGCAAATATGCATAAAAAGACTATCCCGCAAACTTCAAAATTAGAACCGAAAAAAGAAGAAGAAAAGCCAGCCAAGCAATTTGCAGCTAAGCAAGAAGATGTGAGTGCCGCTAAAACCACCCCACCTCCAGCAATGGCAAAAAAAGATATACGAGTAGAAACAAGCAAGATTGATAAATTATTTGATTTAGTAGGTGAATTAATAACAATTGAAACGATGGTAACAAATAGTCCTGATTTGCAAGGACTTGAATTGCCAAACTTTTTGAAATCAGCAAACATGTTGAATAAAATAACAAGAGAACTTCAGGAAGTGGCAATGTCTGTAAGAATGATGCCGCTTGAAAACTTATTCAATAAGATGAAAAGGCTTGTCCGTGATGTTTCATTGAAGATGAATAAAAAAGTGAATCTCGAGATATCGGGTCAAGAAACGGAAATGGATAAAAACGTAATAGATGAAGTTGCGGATCCACTTGTCCATATCCTTAGGAACGCAATTGATCACGGGATTGAACCACCAGAAGTTCGAATTCAAAAAGGGAAACCTGAGGTCGGCTCTATTAGTTTGAAAGCAAGATATGAAGGAAATGAGATATTGATAATAGTTAAAGATGATGGAGCTGGAATAAATAGAGACAAAATATTGAAAAAAGCTGAAGAGAGAGGAATAATTTCCGGCAATACAGATAAAATGACAGATAAAGAAGTTTTTCAATTGATATTTGAGCCTGGCTTTTCAACGGCTGAGCAGGTAACTGATATTTCAGGACGTGGAGTTGGGATGGACGTTGTCAGAAAAAACATTGAAAAGCTGCACGGTTCAGTAGACATTGAGAGTAAGGAAGGGTTTGGCTCTACATTCACTTTAAGGATACCGCTTACACTTGCGATAATGGATGCGATGCTTATAAGAGTAGGTCAATCGAGATATGCTTTGCCTTTGCTTGCGGTAACAGAATCGTTCAGAGTAAATCGCAAAATGATTTCAAAAACGATGGATGGATTAGAAGTTTGTAAATTGCGTGATGATGTGTTGCCAGTGATACGATTACACGAGTTATTTAATATTGTACCAGACAGTTATGATTTGGAAAAAGGAATAATGATAATAATAGGATCAAGGGAAAAACAAGTAGCATTGTTTGCTGATGAAATTATCGGTCAACAGCAAGCGGTTATTAAAGGGCTTTCGGACTATATTGGAAAGGTATCAGGAATTACTGGATGTATGATATTAGGAGATGGTGGAATTGGATTGATTATTGATATTGAAAGCTTGATAGAATTATCTGAAAAAGCAGTATTTGTTGGATAATGTGAGGTAATAAATTATGCAAACCGAAGATTTATATGAAATAGAGGAATCCGGAGTAGAGCTGGATACAGAGAATACTCTTGAAGACAGGTATTTAACCTTTAAAACGGGCGACGAACAATATGCTTTTGAAATAGAGTATGTAACTGAAATTATAGGCATTCAGAATATTACACCTGTTCCTAATATTAAACCATTTATCAAAGGAATAATTAATTTACGTGGGATAATATATCCTGTGATTTGCGTAAGGAAGAGATTTAATATTCCTGAAATACCCTACAACGACAGGACTTGCATAATAATAGTCAATGTAAACAATAATGGGATTGGTTTAATAGTAGATGAAGTAGCAGAAGTAATTAAAATCCTTCCGGAACAGATTTCACCATCGCCACAAACAAACAAAGGCTCGCACAGTAAGTTTATAAAAGGTATTGGAAGAGTTGGTGAGAATTTAAAAATCATCCTTGATATTAATAAATTATTATATGATATTGATAATGATATTAATGAGAAAGAGTAGAATATGGATATCAAAGAAATACGTTCATTAGACTTTGTTGAAGTAACAGATGAAGAATTCAAGCTGATTAGAGACTTGATTTATAAGAATATTGGGATTAACCTGACAGAAGAAAAACGTTCATTGGTAAATGGACGGTTACAGAAAATATTACGGAAGCTTAATTTCAAAACATTTAAAGAGTATTATCATTTTTTGATAAATGATAAATCTGGAGAAGCATTAAGCGAGCTTGCAAATGTAATATCGACAAATCATACTTTCTTTGGACGCGAAATAGATCACTTTGAATACTTTGTGGATATAGTATTGCCAGAAATAGAGGCAAGAGCAAAGAAGACAAACAATTTTGATATTCGAGTGTGGTCGGCAGGGTGTTCCAGCGGTGAAGAGCCATACACACTTGTTATGTTGATGATGGAGTATTTTGGCAAAGATTACAATAAATGGAAAGCGGGAGTGCTTGCTACAGATATTTCATTAAATGCATTAGAAAAAGCAAAGAAAGGTATCTATCCCGATGAAAGAGTTCAACCATTGCCTGATATTTTTAAGAAAAAGTATTTTAATCATCTGCCATCGGGAGAATGGGAAATAATCGACGTTATAAAACGTGAAGTAACTTTTCGAAGATTTAATTTAATGAACGAAAAATTTCCTTTTAAAAGTCCTTTTGATGTGATTTTTTGTAGGAACGTAATGATTTATTTCGATGAACCAACACGTGAAAGATTAGTAGATAAATTTTATCAATTTACAGCACCAAATGGATATTTATTTATAGGACATTCTGAAACATTGAACAGAGCTAAAACAAAATATTTATATTTAAAACCAGCTGTATATAAGAAAGCATAAGCTTAAGATACAATAATTTTACAAGATTGGAGGGAGTTGTGTCGAGTTTATTTAAGAAAATAAAAGTATTAATTATTGATGATTCGGCATTAGTAAGGGACATTTTATCGAAAGGATTATCAGCTGATCCAGCAATAGAGGTTGTAGGTACAGCACCTGATGTATACGTTGGAAGAGACTTAATAATCAAATTAAAGCCTGATGTGCTTACGCTCGATATAGAAATGCCCAAAATGGATGGCATCGAATTTTTAAGAAAATTAATGCCCCAATATCCTTTACCTGTTGTAGTTGTCAGTTCACTTACTCAGCGAGGGAAATTAATAACAATGCAGGCACTCGAAGCAGGAGCAGTTGATTTTGTTCCGAAGCCTGCAACGGACGTAGCTCGTGGTTTGAGTGAAATGATGTTAGAATTGAGAACAAAGATAAAAATTGCTTCGACTGCAAATGTAT
>CALGXJ010000187.1 GCA_937936035.1 Eximiradius proteiniborus | reverse complement strand
TTACAAGAAAATCAATAATTTCAGGTTCAAAAAATGCTGGAAGCGACGGACCAAGTTTAATGTTTTTGATACCTAAATATAATAGAGTAAGCAAAATTGCAACAGCCTTTTGTTCGTACCACGAAAGTATTAAAGAAAGTGGCAGACTGTTCACATCAGTTTTGAAGGCTTCAGCTAATGCTATTGCTATTTTAATAGCAGAATATGCATCGTTGCATTGACCGACATCAAGTAGGCGAGGCAAACCTGAAACTTCACCAAATTCAAATTTATTGAAACGGTATTTCCCGCAAGCAAGTGTCAATATAATTGTATTTTTGGGAGCTCTCGTTGCAAATTCTGTATAATAATTCCTCCCGCTTTTTGCTCCATCGCAACCTCCTATCAGAAAGAAATGTTTTATTTCTCCATTTTTAACTGCTTCAACGACTTTATCCGCAACTCCTAATACTGCATTATGAGCAAATCCAGTCATAGTGTATTTCTCTTCGCAATCTTCAATAAATCCTTCACTTGCAAGTGCCTCCTCAATTAATTCCGAAAAGTCGTAATTTTTTATGTGGCGTACTCCTTCACAAGCAACAAGCCCTGATGTAAAAATACGTTTTTTATAACTTTCGCGAGGTTTTTGAATACAGTTTGTTGTCATAAGAATTGCACCAGGAAACTCTTCAAACTCCTGTTGCTGATCCTGCCAAGCCCCACCATAATTACCAACAAGGTGTTTGTATTTTTTAAGTTCGGGATAACCGTGTGCTGGCAACATTTCACCGTGTGTATAGATGTTTATACCTTTACCTTCTGTTTGTTTAAGTAATTCGTGTAAGTCTTTCAAATCATGTCCTGACACTAAAATTGCCTTCCCTTTGACCGGTGTAATCCTTACTTTTGTTGGCACCGGATGTCCATAAGACCCTGTGTTTGCACTATCAAGTAATTCCATTACTCGATAATTCAATTCTCCTACTTTAAGTGCCATTGGTGATAATTCATCAAGATTATGCTCGTAATTCATAAAATCAACAACTTCTATAATTTCGTCAAGCAATTTATCATCTGTATAGCCCAAAATATAAGCATGATCTGCATATGCTGCCAATCCTTTTATTCCATAAATAATTAGTTCTTCCATCCCAGCCACAACTCGCCCAACTTCTTCTTTACGCTTTTCAATTGAAATAGTTTCACCAAATTCAAGCATTAATTCGTCGTCATCTATAAACTGAAATTTCTCTGATTTACGAATATGAGGTATATCTTCACCAGCATTATAATTTTTTCTTAATTCTTCTATCATTTCAGAAATTTTTCGAGTTACTTCTTTCACACGTGAAGCATCAAAATTTACATTAGTTACGGTTGTGAATAATCCTTCAATGATAGCAATTTTGTGTTCAAGACGAATTTGACTGTTCCCTCTCATCTTGTTTACGTAATATGCAAGTCCTTTGATTGCAAACATCAAAACATCTTGAAAGATTGCGGTTTTGTTGTCTTTGCCACAAACTCCTACATTTGTGTGGCAACCACCTTTCCCTGTTTGTTCACATTGATAGCAAAACATTGATTTTCTCCTTAATTTTTAAATAAAATTTGTTTGTTTATTAGTTCACCTTCTATTGAAAGAGTGTGTTCTTCAATTGTTAGATTTTGTTTGCCACTCATTCGAGCTGCTTCAACTGCAATGTAGCTAAGTCCACCACAACAAGGAACTTCTATTCTTACAACTATTATTTTAGGTATCTCGTTGTGCTCAAAAATTGCTGCTAATTTTGGAATATATGGATCAGTCCTATCAAGTTTAGGACAGGCAACGACAACACTTCTGTTCTTTATATATTCTTCGTGAACATTTGCATTTACTATTGGACCACAAGTAGACATTATTACCGTTTCGCGGCCGTTGAAAAACGAAGCTATTGGATTTACCAAATGAAGCTGAACAGGCCATTGCTCTAATTGTGATGACATCCTTGCTGTCCTATTTTCAGAAGTTTCTGTTTTAGGTCGCTTGATTTCTCTTGCCATCGAACCAGGGCAACCACAAGCCATTGTATTTTTCTTGTCTTCCAGATCTAATTTTATCCCTTTCTCTTTCAAATAGTCCATTGCTTGATTAAAATAGATCATTTCATTGTGATCTTTTAAATGCTTTAAGTGTGCTTCTAATACTTTCATAGAATTTTCATTCAATAATTTTTCGACTACTTTTATTTCATCATAAGTTTCTGCTTCGCGCTCAATCACAGTTATTGCTCCTTCGGGACACTCACCTATACAAGCTCCAAGTCCGTCGCAAAATACTTCGTTAATAAGCCGAGCTTTCCCATTAATAATCTGTATTGCACCTTCGTTGCAAGCAGTTACGCAAATACCACAACCGTTGCATTTTTCATCATCGATTTGTATTACTTTTCTTAACATTTGTTTCTCCTTTTATAATCGGATAAAAAAATCTGATATTGAAAACGAACTAAAAATTCTGATATTGTAAAAAATAAAAAAAATTCCTGAATTTTTTTCAAAACAGGAATTTTTTATTCGTGAATATTATTATTGTAATTAATTATCTACCACCAGCAATTGAGATTCGAATATCTAATCCAACTTGAGTTGTATGGAAACCAGGTTGGGCGGCACCTTCGTTGAATGTTCCTTCGTATCGGAAGAATAAAGAAGCTGTCACCCGGTTACTCATAGAGTAGCGTGCCCGAGGCTCAACAATAATCTGCTTATTACCCGTTAGTGTTCTACCATTTTTATTTTTTCCGGTAAAACTCGAACGATCTAATACATCAAAAGTAGTATTTGAATTATCTTTAAAAGTAAAGAGAAAACTATATTCTAAATCATTTTGTAAACGAATACCGAAAAGAGGAAACTCAAAACCTCGTTTCATATAGCTTGCTTGGGCTGTGATTTCATTAGTAGTTTGCTTGGAAATGGTAGAACGTCCAGCAGCATTCAATTGATAAGATGTTTGCGAAACCCATTTAATATTTGCAGTAAGTTGTCCATCGAATTTATCTTCATCAAAATTTGCTGTAACGCCAACTACTGGATTAAAACCATATTGCACAATTTGGTTCTGCACAGAACGACCATTATCGGTAATAGAGGCACTTTCCTGATAAGTTGAAGTATAAACGTGATCAACTGTAACTTTTTTAACGTAATCTTTCCAAAAATCATATTTTTCAAGCCCTTCCCAACGAATTCCATAATTCATACTTGGCAAGAATTTACCAACTTTTCCACCAGTAAGTGAAAACATCTCAAGCCCTTCATAGAAAGATCTATTTAGTGCTTCTAGTAATTTCTGATTTTTGCTTACCGTATCAAGATTGGAATTTATAATTCCCGATTTCCTCTGATTATATAGTTCAACAACGTGTTCAATTGTATTATTGAATGGATTGAAACCAAAAATAGTTGGGAAAGTAATAAATGTTCGATTAAATGTTTCTGCTACAATTACATTGCGTGGATGTGGGTGACCAAACTCATCAGTTTCAATAGTTTGGTTTCTGTTATATCCCTTTGAAGTTTTCCAATTAATGTCTAGTGTTGCTCCTTCCCACAAGGGACGAGATGTTCTCATTT
>CALGXJ010000186.1 GCA_937936035.1 Eximiradius proteiniborus | reverse complement strand
TATCAGTGCGACGCTCGAGTTCAGCAATTTCTTTAGATAAATCGATTGCTTTGCCGAGTTCACGCAT
Source organism: Eximiradius proteiniborus (assembly GCA_937936035.1). Classification (GTDB taxonomy): domain Bacteria; phylum Bacteroidota; class Ignavibacteria; order Kapaibacteriales; family UBA2268; genus JAKIZO01. The sequence continues at coordinate 9,371 of CALGXJ010000186.1, read as the reverse complement.
TTCTTCGATTTTTTCTTCAAGCTGCACTATTGGCTGTTCGAAATCAAGGATTGGTTTTGTCACTTTTTTTCCCGAAAAAATATTTGATAATAATATCAAAATCCATTGATAAAGTATAATGACGTAAATAATACTCGTTAAGTTTTTTTATTGTTTCCGGGGATAAATTAAGAGTATGTTCGCTTGCATTCGGACCGATAATGCCGATTTTCCCGATTGAAGGAGTGTAATTATTTGAAATAATATGCAAGCCGATGAATGAGATTTCGCCTTTAAGCACTCGAAGGAGCATTTTCAAAAAGCGTGTTGGTTCTTTTCTGAATGCAAAGATAAAGGGCAGCCCAATAGTCAGGAGGAAGAGAGAAATAGCAATGTCTTCGAAGCGTTTAAGAGCTTTATTCCGGAAACGAGATAAGTTGTATGCCGGGACGGTTGGTTCAATATCTGCAATATCCTGAATGACAGAGGCAGCGAGCAGTTCATCGAATTCTTTAACCTGGTTGAAACGCACATTTTGAGAAGAGAATTCGAGCATAAGATTAATCATTTCGGATGAAGAGATTTGTTCGTCAGCAAAAATTACTTCATTTGGCTTTTTATCTTTTATTATTTTGTTAAGATATGATTTTTCACCAATAATTGGCAAATTGGGATTATTTAGTTCAACACCTGAAGAAGCAACGAATCCATCAATAATAATATTTGTATTTGAAAGTTCAGAAATTTTCAAATTTAAAGATTTTGCAATTTCGCCAGTGCCGACAATAATAATACGTTTGGATTTATTTTGTTCAGAAAACTGTTCTAAAATTTTCGTAATAGCACGGGAAACGGAGGTAAATACGATAGTAAAACCAATTGACATAAGCACAACGCCGCGGCTAAATCGATATTCAGGGAAAAAGTAAGTAAGAGAGGAAAGAACAAAAAATGTAATCATCGAGGCTGAAAAAGCTCGCTTGATGCTGTGCCTGCCCTCGAAGTATTCGCCAACAACAAACATAGATGAGAGAAAAACAAGGCTGATGACGATGAATACTATTGGATAGGCATAATCTGGAAATCCGAAGAATTTTTCGAAACGGATTTTTGTGCTAATAAGAAGAGCAAGATTAATTGAGAACAAATCTAAAATGATAAACAAGAAATCGCGCCAGTACCGTTCAATATAGGCAATAGAAGATCTGATTTTAATACCAAGCCGCAAAAGCAAAAGAAACAGATGATTTTTGCCAAAATGCCTGCGGGTGAAAATTTCCATTGCTTCGTAAAAATGGCGGACATCGTTTATTGAACTTCGTTTTGTACTTTCTCCTTTGTAATGGATAATGGAAGTTGTGTGGACATACATTACTTTCCAGCCTTGGAGCTTTACTTGCCGGCATAAATCGAGGTCTTCGCCATACATAAAGAATTCGGGAGCGAAACCACCGACTTTTTTAATCAAGTCGGTTCGGCAAAACATAAAAGCCCCGATAACGGCATCTACTTGGTAGGTATCGTCGATTGATCTATAGAGCTGATTGTATCGGGCAAAAACTGGAGAATTAGGAAAAAGCGATTGCAAACCGAAAAGTTTGCTGAAGGCAACCCAAGGGGTCGGGAAGCCTCGACGGCATGCAACCTGAAAAGAGCCATCAGGATTAAGCACTTTGCAACCAGCAATACCACAGTCTTTATGAGTTTCCATAAAATCGAACATTACCTGCAAAGTATCATTGCGAAGCAGAGTGTCCGGGTTTAAAATAAGGAGGTATTTACCTTTGGCTTTTTCTATTCCAATATTGTTTGCACGAGCAAAACCAATATTTTCGGGCAGAGCAATAAATTCAACTTCCGGGAACAGAGGTCTCAGATATTCGACAGAACCATCAACGGAATTATTATCAACAACTATTGTTTCAACAGACAATTCGCCTGAAGACTCGCGAATTGACTGCAAACAACCACGCAGGAAATCTTTTACATTGTAGTTTACAATAATTATTGATATGTCGGGGGAATTCAGCACATTAATCAACGAATTCTGTGATTACATTTGATTTTTGACGTTCTTCGAATTTGCTTTTTTGCTTCAGTAAGCGTTTATAGCAAAGACGCAATTTCCAAACAAGCCAGACAGCTTCGAAAATAATATGTTTACTCATTTTCGAGACTCCGGAACGTCTATCTATAAAAATAATCGGGATTTCTTTAATTCGTCCGCCGGATTTCCATATGCGGTAATTCATCTCGATCTGGAAGCCATAACCATTTGTTCGGATTGAGGTTAAATCAATTTTTCTGAGGGCATTGGCGCGAAAGCATTTGAAGCCGCCGGTAGCATCGGCAATAGGCATACCTGTAATGATACGAGTATATAGATTAGCACCGTAGCTAAGCATTAAACGAGAAAGGGGCCAATTTACAACATTTACACCTTTGGAATAACGAGAGCCAATTACCAAGTCTGCATCCTGCAAAGCATCGAGCAATCGTGGAAGGTCGCGAGGGTCGTGAGAGAAATCGGCATCCATTTCGAAGACAACCTCAAAACCTTTGTCCAAAGCCCAAGAGAAGCCATCGCAATATGCTGTACCTAATCCCATTTTCCCTTGTCGTTGCATTAAATGAATTTGGCGGTTGTTTTTCATAAGTTCTTTAACTTTCTGTGCAGTGCCATCAGGTGAGTTATCATCGACAATCAAAATATGTGTATCAGGCAAGTTTTCTAAAATCGCATTAATCAGATTTTCGATATTATCGATTTCGTTATAAGTAGGAATAACAACAATTTTTTTCATAAATGCTCCCGTTTAGGTTTGACCGTGCCCTCGAAAAACAAGCATAATAGTTCGAATAATAATTTCAAAATCGAGTTTCAAAGAGAAATTTTCAATATAATAAAAATCATCTTTTAAACGATTACGAATTTCATCAATGCTAAATTCATAGGATTTGTATTTTACTTGCCACCAGCCAGTAATACCCGGGCGAACCAAATGACGGCGTTTGTAATAAGGCACTTCTTTAATTATTTCATCAACAATCTTTGGTTGTTCCGGACGAGGACCTACAACGCTCATATCGCCGATAAGCACATTCCAGAATTGTGGAATTTCATCAAGATGAGTTTTGCGGATAAAGCGGCCAAATTTTGTAACGCGAGGATCGTTTACTTGCGTCCAGGTTTGTTTTGCTGGGACTGGTTCAGAACGCATAGAGCGGAATTTGTAAATCATAAAGACTTTACCGTTCTTCCCAACTCGAGGCTGTTTATAGATTACAGGACCAGGTGAATCAAGTTTTATAATAATTGCGATAATAATCCAGAGTGGCAGACCAATAAGCAAAACAAGAAAGCTAAACACAATATCGAAAAGGCGTTTAGCGATTTCCTGCCAGGGTTTCAGGAGCTGAGTGTTGATTTCTATAAGTGGAATACCGTAGAGGCTTTGAGTGCGAGTTTGCCCGGTAAAAATGGAGTAGAGGTCGGGTTCGATTGTTACGCGCATACCACAATCGACAGCGGTTGAAGCAATCCGAAAAAGTGTATCGTGGTCGGTTTGGTCGGAAGTAATGACAACTTCCTCGGCGTTGCTTTCCCGCAAGAATGAATCGGCATTTTCCAGTGTATCAAATTTGATTTCGTTTAGATTTTTTTCTGCAACTATTTTTTTAAATTCATCTATCTGATTTTTATTAATCAAAATAATTCCGGCAACGCGGTAACCCCAATTAACGAAACGTTCGGCTTTTTCATAGAAATCAATTGCGCGACGAGGGCATCCGACAACAATAGTAGGAATGCTTACAATACGATTAGCGCGAAGTTTTACTTGAATGCGACGGCAAATAGTGCGCCCGATTGTTACAGCAGTAGATTGAAAAAGATAGTGAAGAACAAACATCATACGGGTGAATCGCTCACCTTCGTAGAAAATAAGAAGAACAATGATTGCCGTTGCTACAAAACACACTTTCCATACAGCAAAAATTTCATCAAAAGGGGACCTGAGATGCCAATTCCGATACATACCTGCAAAGAAAAACACAAGCAGCCAGTAAATCAGAAGAACAATTCCGGTGAAAAGAGCCGCTGAAAAGCTCGGAACAATTGTAGTCGGAATAATACCAGAATGAAAACGCAGGTAGTATAAGAAAAAGTAGCTAACGGAAAAGGCTATTGTATCGGAAACAAGACGAGTGATAACCTGACTATATATACTGCTGTTTTTCAATTTTCACTTTATGAATTATTTTTTTTCGAAAATATATAAAATTTTTCTGCTGAACTAATAAAAACAACTGACAAGATCGTAACAAAAATTCCATCTCTAAACGATAATGTAGGAGTAACAAAATTTGTAATAGCCAAAAGAAGTAAAAACATAAAAGCGATGATAGAAATTGCTTTGAAAAACTTATCTTTTGAAATAATCATATATCTTATTGATTTTAAAATATATGAAATAAAAAAGAGAAGATACACAATTGCAAGAGGAAAACCAAGCCGGTAAACTAAATAAATATAACCATTATGATTAATAGGGGCAGTAAGAGTAAAACCAGTGAGTGGGTCGATATAAGAAAAAGGTTTGAAATATCCATTTCCACCAAGAGGATTTTCCCGGATTTTGACAAATGTAGCTTCATACTCAGCAAAACGAGCCTGAACGGAAACGTCTTTTGTTCCTTTGCTCGCGGAAACGAACCGAGCTTCGACAACACCGAGTAGCAATTTCGTATTGTCCTTCATAAATAAAAACGCAAGAGACAACACAATAGCGGTTAAAGTAACTACAAGCACACCAAGTTCAATTTTTTTTCTTAATGGGAGCAATAAGAACAAAATAGCAACCTGCACCAATAATACAATCCAGAAAGCACGGGAAAAAGTTGTAATCAAAGCAGCCGTACTGAGACCAGCAAAAGTGCCAAGCAGTAAGCGATTTTTCCAACCCTTTGTGTAGAAGAAAAACACAATTGCCGAAATCGAGGATGCAACAAACAATGCCTGATTTGTTTTAACAGTGCGGGCAAGTTGGTAAGCATAGACCAAATTAGTAGTTGCGGCGACGTAATATCTATAGAAATGAATGAGTTCGACAATAAAAATGCTTATTGCAAAAACGACAAGAAGCCGCTTTAAGTCTTCTTTTTCATTGAAGTAATAGCGTATCGGGAAATAGAGCAATGTTATAGAAAAATTAGCATATTCCTTGAAAGCATCAATAATATCAACATCGTTAAGATATGCGATAATAACGCAACCAAAAGAAGCTAAATAGAAGAAGATAATTAACCAATCAGCAGTATTTTTGACTATTTTGTCTTTTTTTATGAAAAGGATATAATAAAACCATAAAATCAGACCACCAAGGTAAACAACACCAAGCACAACATCGGCAATAGATAATCCTTCGCCGCTTGTAGTGAGGAACGGTATTGTGCAAAGTGCAACTGAATAAATCCATAATTTGGGATAGCGAATGCAAAACCAAAAGAAAGGCAAAGCGAGAAGAACAGTAGCACCGATAACAGCAACAAAAATATCCTGTGCAAAATATGCGTATATTGCAATAACAGCAAGAATTGGCAAAACAAAGGCAAAACCAATGTTTACTCTATATGAAAAGTATTCTAAAAAAAGATTGCCGCTTTTGTTTTCAGCCATTATAAATTTTGATATTTATTCCGGAATTCGATATAATTATGAATCAAAAGTATCAACAGAACAGCAAGCACGAACGAACCAAGCACTGAACCAGCAACAATAAGTACTCGTTTGGGCTTGCTTTTCTTAGTGGGAGGCACAGCTTCGTCCAAAACGTAAAGAGTTTTGATGTTCTTGACTTCATCGAGCCTTAATTTTTCGTAAAGTGGAACTAAATAAGCTTTGGCTTTAGAAAGAGCTTCGATTTCGGTAAGAAGTTTTGTGAATTCGATACCGATGCGTCCGCTTTCATCAATTTTAAAGTTGCCGGCAAATCCGGGTTTGCTCATTGCTTCGTGTAGTTTTTTACGAGTTTCGTCAAGGATTTTCTTTTTTACTTGGGAGAGAGCATCGTTTTCCCCAAAAGTGGTGCGAAGAAGGTCGTATTCAATCTCTGTTTGATAGACCTGAGCTTTTAGTTCGACAATAGCCTGACTAACGGCACGGGCTTGTTCCTGTGGGGAAAACATCAGACTTTGCTGCGAAAGCGAGCCAAGCTGGTTGGATAGAGCAGAAATAGTAGAATCAATTGATTTAATTCTCTGTTCCATATAAAGGCGGTTGAAATTAGACTCTTTTTTAAATAATTCAGCAGCAAAGTGGTTTGCAATTTGGAGATAATCATTAGCCATCTGTGCGGCACGTTTCGGGTCGCGGTCTGTAACAGAAATAACGTAATTACCTTCTTTATCGTAAGTAATATCGAGGTTGCTTTCGAATTCTTTCAGCAAGTCTTCATACTTATCATTTTCCATTTTGTAGACTTTGCGTAAATCATATTTTTTAATCATAGAATCTTTAACTGAGCGGCTAAGCAAAATAACTGTGAGTGAATAGCCACTTGAACTTGAACCACCAACGCGAGCAAGCCCAATATCACGCAAAGTTGAAGAGATGCTACCCATAGCATTTTCCAGTCCAGTCATTGATGTTTGCGGAGGAACAGCATTTATAGATGCGGTGTACCAAACTGGCAGGAGAAAAGCTACGGCAGTAGAAACTATTGCTGAAGCAATAATTGTAGTAATTATTACTTTCTTGTATTTGAAAAGCAGAGCTGTCAAATACATACCATTAAAATTATTTTCTAATTGTTTTTCTTGTTCCATTTTTATTCTGATAAGTATTATTTAACAATGGCACCTGAACCAATTTCAGGTTTTTCTGGTGAAACAAAGCAAAGCCGTCCGTCTTCGGTTGATGCAGCAAGGAGCATACCTTCGGATGTCTCACCCATCAGTTTTGCAGGCTTCAAGTTATCAACGACAACGATTGTTTTTCCGACAAGGTAATTAGGTTCGTAATATTCAGCAATTCCTGCAATGATTTGTTTTTGCTTATTACCAACTTCAACAATAAGTTTCAGCAATTTTTTTGATTTCGGCAGTTTTTCAGCTTGTTTAATAACAGCAGTACGCAATTGAACACGGGAAAAATCATCATATTCAATAAGTTCTTGTTCGTTTTTTGTGGTATCTTGCTGATTAGCAGGTTTGCCAAGTTTATTAATTTGTTCAGCGATAACGCTATCATCTATTTTGTTGAAAATAATGCTTGGTTGCTGAATACGGGTACCTTCTTCGAGACGAGGATAAATAGCTGTAAGCCAATAATTTTCGCTAGAATTATAATAGTTTGGTTCACCAGTTTGAAGATCGCATCCAAGCATAAGCTGCACTCTCTTCGAAGAATTGGGAATGACTGGAGCAAGAAAAATTGAGAGAGAATAAACCAGCTGAACACAGATAAAGAGGGTTCGAGCAGTAGCATTGCGGTCTGATTTAATTGTTTTCCAAGGCTCAGCATCATTGAAAAATTTATTAGCAGCGCGAGCAATATTCATTGTTTCAGTAATTGCATCGCGAAAGCGGAATTTATTGAAAAGTCGTTGAGCTTCTTTGGAATGTTTCCAAACGGATGTAATTAAGGTAAATTCAGCTTCATTAAATAAGCCATTGAATTTACGGGAGGCTTTTTCGATTGCTTCAAGATAGTTGTCGCTGAAACACTCTTCGAGAGTGTCGATTAAATTATTCCAGTTTCCGACGAGTGATTTATCTTGTTCGGAAAGAGCAGGAATTTTTTGTTCAAAATTTTTAAAAATAAATTGAAGTGTTCTATTGACAAAATTACCGAAGATATCAGCAAGTTCGTTATTATTGCGATTTTGGAAATCGCGCCAGGTGAAATCGCTATCGCGGGTTTCGGGAGCGTTCATAGCGAGTGTGTATCGAAGAGCATCAGTATATTGAGGCTCTGGGAAATCTTTCTGAAAGTCGCGAAGATCGATACTCCAATTACGAGACTTTGAAAATTTTTCGCCTTCTAAATTAAGGAATTCGTTAGCCGGAACGTTGTCAGGCAGGATATAACCGCCACGGGCTTTGAGCATAGCGGGGAAAATCAAAGTATGGAATACAATATTGTCTTTTCCGATAAAAGCGATATAGCGAGTATCATTGTCCTGCCACCAGATTTTCCAGTCGTCAGGTTTACCGCGACCGTTTTTAGCTTGTTGCTCTGCCCATTCCTTGGTGATAGAAATATATCCGAGAACAGCATCAAACCAAACATAGAGCACTTTTCCTTTGGCTTTGTTTTTGTCGATGCCAGGGACTTTGTCGAGTCGCACTCCCCAATTCAGGTCGCGAGTAATTGCACGGTCGGAGAGTCCCTGTCGCAGCCAGCTTCGGCTTTGCTGAAGAACGTTGTCTTTCCACTCGGAGGATTTGCTTTCGATGTATTCTTCCAAAAACTTCTGGAATTCGCCGAAACGCATATACCAATGAGTTGTTTTGCGGACAACCGGCGGTTCGCCACTAATAATACTACGAGGATTTTTAAGTTCCAATTGGTTGTAATAAGCACCGCATTTATCGCATTGGTCGCCACGGGCGTGATCGTAGCCGCAATTCGGGCAAGTGCCTTCGACATAACGATCGGGCAGAAACATTTGTGCTTTTTCGTCGAAGAATTGTTCTTCTTCTTTCTCAACCAGATAGCCTTTTTGCAACAGGTCAGCAAAAAATTCAATTGCGGTGTTGTGATGAGCTTCAGTAGAAGTGCGTGAATAAATATCGAAAGTCATTGCAAATTTTTTGAAGGCTTCGGCATTTGCTGAGTGATATTTGTCAATGATAGTTTTTGGAGTAGTATTTTCCTTTTCGGCAGAAATAGTAATTGCAACACCGTGTTCATCTGAACCACAGACGTAAAGTACTTGTTCACCGCAAAGCCGAAGAAAACGGGCGTAAATATCAGCAGGAAGGTAAGCACCAGCTGCGTGACCTAAATGAATATATCCATTAGCATAAGGTAAAGCAGATGTAATTAAGGTTCTTTTCATTAATTGTTCCGTCAAATGAAAATAAAGCAAAATTAGCAATATTCGATTAATTTTAAAAGGTTTAAATTGAAGGAAGATAGTTTCAACAATGAAATGGACGGTAGTGGAAATAGTTAGCGCAGATGGAAGGACGAGAAAGAATAATGAAAAAAACTGAGAATGAAATATTTAATTAAACAAACAGATTTCTAAGAAAAATAAAGTAAAAAATGAACAGAACATTAAAGATTAACAAAATGAAGCTTAGACAATAATTTATTTAGCATTATTGTTATCGAGTTTTATTCTTGAATAAATACAAAAAAGGGGTTCGGGAATGAACCCCTGATA
>CALGXJ010000185.1 GCA_937936035.1 Eximiradius proteiniborus | reverse complement strand
AAATAAAGAAAACCAAACACAAATTAAAAAAATAATTTATAAAACAAAATGATTTAATTTGTGTGCAACCAGGAATTTGGGTGAAAAAAATTATATAACGAAACGAAGCGTTACTCCCAATATGTATTTATTTTGGGAAGTAAATTGAAAATATTTTTTTTAACATAGTGCTGCTATTCTTCGTCGCGAGGGAGAGGAGCCAAAATAGGCGAATCGTCCCTTGATTTATGCGGCTCGCTTCCGTTTGCCGGAGTGGAATTGTTGTCTAAAACATTCACTTCGCCGGCATTTCTCTGAGTATTAGTCAAGTTATATGGTTTCCAGTTAATTTGTTGAGAGAGCGAGTCGATTGGATTGAAAATGAATTTTTTCTGTTTGTACGGTATTTGTGGGTCGCTATAAATCAAGCTCATTATTTTTCCCCAGAGCGGAGCAGCTGTTCGCCCACCGTAGCCAACCGCACCCAGACAATCGAAGTTTATTTCGTTATAGTCGAAGCCCATCCAAATTCCGCAAACAAGCTGAGGAGTGTAACCGATGAACCAGGCATCGGTGCTGTTATTTGTTGTCCCTGTTTTGCCGGCGGCATCGACATCTTTCAGATACTGACGAACACGCGAAGCAGTTCCCGCATTGACAACCTGCATCATCATATAAGTCATTTGTTGGGCAATTTCTTTGTCGAACACATCAGTAATGTTTCTATTGTTCTTTGTGGAGAGAAGCACTTCGCCGGTGTTTGTCTCTATGCTTTCGAAGAAATAAGGCGATACATGCCAACCGTTGTTTGCGAAAGTGCAGAAAGCGGAGGTCATTTCGTATGGGCTTACTTCACCGCCACCACCGAGCGACAAAGCCGGCACAGCTGCAAGTGGCGACTGAATTCCCATTTTGTTCGCAAGGTCTATTACATCCCGGGGCGAAGTAACCTGAGTGATAAGCCGCGCGGCAACTGTATTAATCGAACGGGCAAGCCCAGTGGTCAAAGTAACAGTTGTTTCTCCTTCGTTGCATCCAGAGCCGCGTGGCGACCATACTTCACCTGAGGAGAGTGTGTAGCTAAACGGACCACATGCAATACGGCTGTCGGGAGTTAGCCCTTTTATAAGTGAAGAGGCATAAACAAATGGCTTGAATGCAGAGCCGGGTTGCCGACGGATCTGATAAGCGTGGTTAAGTGAGTATTTTGCGTCGGGATTTTCCCGCATAAATTTTGGCGAAGCCCCAGCCATAGCCAGCACTGCCCCTGTTGATGGGTTCATTATTACAACTCCCACTTGAACAGTTGTAACAGCGTTTTTCACTGAATCAACAAAGCGTTGGTCGTTAAGCAGCCGTGTCATTATGGCGCTTTTCTGGTTGTCTTTGGCGGCTCGGTAGTCGGTTCGCATATTGATTGCGCGTTTGAGCAATTTCTGCAAAATATCGTTGCGTCCTTTCCAACTCCAATTTTGATTGAATGTAGTTTGAATTTCGGGCATAAACTCTTCGAGAGCCTGATTGAGCAACTTTTGAATTCGTGAATCAATTGTTGTGTAGATAGTCAGTCCGTCGCGATATAAATCATATTCCTTTAAACGTGGGTGGTTTGTGAGCTCTTGACGCATCATTTCAACAAAGTGAGGTGCAATCCCCAGTCGGGAGCTACCACCAAGTATTGTCGGGCTCGACTTCGAAGTTGCAAATTCGAGAGGTTCTTCGATTGCCCGCAGGTATTGCGAAGTATTCAAGTACCCTTCGTCGTACATTAATTTAAGGACTAAATTGCGGCGCTCAACTGCATCGTTGTAATTTTCTTTGCGGTTGTAGAATTCAGGTTTTTTCAGACATCCAACAAGATAAGCGCACTCTGCTGTGGTGAGTTCCTTGGGCTCTTTGTTGAAGTAAACTTTTGCGGCAACTGCAAGCCCATAGGCACCGCGTCCGAAATTTACCGTATTAGTATATAATTCAAGGATTTCTTCCTTTGTGTAGGTTTTTTCGATTTGAACTGCTGTAACTGCTTCGCGGACCTTGCGTTCCATTGTTTGGTCGAAGTTCAGATATAAATTTCTAGCTAACTGCATTGTTATTGTGGAGGCACCCTCGCGACGCGAAGTAAAAATATTCTTCACAATCGAATTGAACACTCTGCCGACGTGAATTCCCCAGTGCCGCCAGAATTTTCTGTCTTCGGTCGAAATAAGTGCGTTCACAAAATCTTTCGGAATACCGTTGTAAGTGAGCGGAACACGCCTTTCTATGTAATACATATCGAGCAGTTCGTTATCGGCTGTATATATTCTTGTTGCTACATTTTGCTTTGGATTTTCCAGTTGTGCCAGCGATGGCATATTGCTTGATGTAACCCACATTACGTATATTGCAATAGCAAGAAAAATTGCACAGGTCGAAGCCAACAATATCATCAGAAATTTCAATGGCGACATTTCTTTCATTTCGTCGAGAAGAAATTTTTTACAAACAATTTTATGCAAATTAGTGATTTTTTTGCATTTACAATAATTATTCTGATTTTCCCGGAAGTTATCCTGCCTGTAGTTCCTTGAAAATAAAACAATTAATACTCATAAATAAAAAAGGCGAGATTGCTCGCCTATTTGTATTTGTCAAAATATTCCAATGCAACAAGAGAACTATACAGCACGGGATTTCTCTTGCGAATTTTTCAAACTTTCTGTAAGATTTGAAAGTAAATGATGTTGGTAGCGTAGCCTATCGTTGATTTGAATAAGCCGATTTTCTAATTGTTCCTTTCTTTTCTTTATCCAGAACCTATCCTTCAATTTGTCTTTGAATACGAAAGGTTCTTGATAAATTAAATTTTTTAGCTTTAATTCTTGTTTTTTGATGTTGTTTTCAAGGTCTATTATTAGAGTTTTTAGTTGTGCTTCCTCAATTTTTGATTGGTTATAGATATTGTCGTCGACCAAAAGCTGAATTACTCGCAAACGTTCCGCGTCTTTTTGCTTATATGCAATTTGTAGGCTTTCCCAATATTTGCGACGCTCTTCGCTTTCGCCGGCTACATCGGGATGTAGTTTTTTCACAAGCGAACGATAGAGATTAGAAATCTCATAGTTTTCATTTATTTCGCAACTGACTTGCTTTAGTTGTCGCAGTTCATTTTTTGGATGTAACTTTTGCATCGAACCGTTTGTGTGGTGGCGCAGGTGTTGGCGTTCAACCTGACGGTTGGACATAATATCGATTAATTTCATTGTGTTTCTTCGTAGGTTTTCGCCTTGACGCAGTTTCATCCGCAGAAACTCCACCCGCTTTTCTAATTCCTGGGAAGTGCGAATTTTATCTTCGAGTTCTTCTTCAATGTCCCCAAAAATATTATCGTATTCGAACATTATTTCCTGATAGACACTTGTTTGATAGTAATACCATTGGTCTATTAACTTTTGCAGTTGCTTTTTTAGTTGCTCGACTTGCAATTTTAAGTGTTCAATATTTTGGCGCTTGTAACTGTTCATAATTACCCCTTAAAATTATTTGGGCAATAATCTCCAAAAATGTTTAAAAATCAACAAAAGAACGTTACATTACAATGTAATTCTGGGATAGTCAATTTGTGTGCCGAGCAAAAACAGATGATTTGAATTCCCCCCTTTTTTTGTAAAAATATTATAAAATTTTCGAAAAATCAAAAAAAGTTTTCCACATATTTACTTTATTTTATGGTATTTATGAGAACGACGTAAGATTATTAAATAAAAATTCATTATATTTGAATTATAAGTTTTTACAGACTTGTCGAACGATTGGGTGGTGAATATTATGCTACAATATATATTGAATGAGAATATTCTGAAATCTGATTTTCTTCAAAATAAATTTCTTGGCAACCGGGTAGTAGAATATTTAGACTTTTTAGTAATTTTCCTGTTTTTTGTTTTATTGATAAAGCTATTTCGGGCAACAATTCTTGTATTTCTACACAAATTTGCAAGAAAGGCTCAATCCAAAGTTTTCGATTTTATTTTGGGAAAAATCAAGAAATTATTAATACCGATAGAATATTTCGGGGTGTTTTATTTTGCGTTCAAGACTCTGAAACTTAGCAATTATGTATCGAAAGGGCTTGATGTAGTTGCATTGCTGATTGTAGTCTTCTACGTAACAAGATTTGTTGTGGCGCTGGTTGATTTTCTGATAGAACAAAAAATCGAAAAATCCTCTACACCGAGCAAAGTAAGTGTGTTGCGGGCAGTTATCCCTGCAATTAATATTGCCCTGTGGGCATTGGGAATTGTGTTTATTCTGAGCAATCTGGGCTTCAATATTTCTGCTCTTGTGGCGGGACTTGGAATAGGTGGTTTGGCTATCGCTCTTGCCGGACAGAAAATTTTGGGTGATTTGTTCAGCTACGTTTCAATTTTGATAGACAAACCTTTCGAGATAGGCGACACAATTCTAATTGATGGCAACTGGGGTAGTGTTGAATACATTGGCATTCGCTCCACAAGATTGCGGAGCTTAACCGGCGAGCTTCACGTGTTTGCTAATTCCGATATTACTGCCGCACGAATTCGCAATTATACTAAAATGAAGGAGCGTCGCGCTGAAATCAATTTGGGTGTTGTTTACGAAACACCACTCGAAAAACTCCGGGAAATACCGCAAATTATCCAAAGTGTTATAGATGGTATCGAAAAAGTGCGTTTCGACCGGGTCCATTTCAGGGCTTTCGGGGCTTTTTCGCTCGATTTTCAGGCTATCTTCTGGGTGGAAGACGACAATCTGAAAGTGTTCCTCGACAAACAGCAGGAAATTTTATACAAAATTTTTGATGAATTTAAAAAGCATCAAATTGATTTTGCATATCCAACTTCAAAAGTTTTTCTTGAAAATATTAATAATGATATAAATTAATCGAATATGGACAAAAATATAAACGTTGGCTTCATTTGCGAAACAAACACACAATTAATCGGAAAATTAACAAAGAACCTGAAAGATTGGGGGTTCCTTGTGGAATATTTTATTTTCAAAGATATTTTTGAATATAAAAGCCGCAAGCATCAGCACTTGATTGATGTTGCTGTGATACTTCTTGAATATGCAAGCTATGCTGATGAGGTAGCTGAATACAGGCAAAATATAAATACTCCGATAGTTGTTATTTCCGATGAAATTACCGAGTTTGATGCTTCTCTTCTTATAAAAAAAGGCGTTTCGCTTGTGTTTCATTACTCACACATTGACCATTTTGCCCGAGAAATAGATAAACTCCTGAAATATGAACATTCGAAGAATATTTTGCTTTCGGACCAATTAAACGAAGACGAAAAAACATCAGCATTGGAACGGGAAATAACCGCAATTCTGAAAGAAGAAGGTATGCTGCGCGAGCACCATATCTTTATGCAAACTATTCTCGAAAACATTCCAAGCCTTATTTATGTAAAAGACACTGCTACAATGAAATATCTGTATGTAAACAAAAGTGCCGTTAATATTATTGAATTTTCGCCAGAAGAGATGATTGGAAAAACCGTCTTCGAACTGTTTCATCCAAAGTATGCCGAATATTACCACTCTAAAGATATTGAGCTTGTACGCAGCAATATATCTACTCAAACTGTCGAAGAAATGTGCCTTACGAAAAGCAACAGATTAAAAGTATTGCTAACGAAAAAAATTCTCATCAAAAATAGCAAAGGCGAACCACGCTATTTTTTAGGTATTTCCGAAGATTTAACTCAGTTGTATCGTTCGCAGGAAGAACTGCTCAAAAGCGAGACACGTTTTTCAAAAATTTTCCATTCGAGCCCGGTGCCAATTTTCATTATTTCCAACAAGAAAAAAATATTAGTCGATACAAATATTAAGTGCACTGAATTTTTGTGAATAAATCGCGACCGCGGAATTGGGCAACCTATTGATATGTTTTCTGAGTTTAAGAATAGCGAGCTAATGGCAAATATATACGATGCAATCGAAAACAATAAATTTTTTGTAAATAAGCAAATTACGATTAATCTTGAGGGGGTGGAACGCCATATTCTGCTTTCTTGCGAGCAGCTTCAGTTGCCCGAAGATATTTGGAGCGTGTTCATTACACTCGACATAACAGACAGAATTAATGCCGAACGAGAGATGCAGGCAGCGCTTGCTAAACAGCAAGATTTGAATAAGCTTCGCACACAGTTTATTTCTATGGTTTCTCACGAATTTCGCACTCCTCTTACTACCATTATGCTCTCGGCTGATATGCTCGGAAAATATTACGACAAGATTCATACCGAAGAACGACAAAAGCAAATAGAACGTATCAAAGAAACAATACAAAAGATGACAAACCTGATGGAAAATCTGCTTGTTATCGGGCGTATCGATAGCGGGAATTTCCAGTTCAAACCAAAAGAGTGCAACTTAGAGCAACTTTGCTTGAACTTAATAAAGAATGCTGAATTTAATTCCGGCTTTATGCATAAGATTAACTTTTATGTAAATGGTAATTGCAAAAATGCAATCGTAGACGATCAATTGATATCGCTTGCTTTAAACAACCTGCTTTCAAATGCAATTAAATATTCGCCCAATAGCAAAGTTGTTGATTTTACAGTTAATTGCAACGAACAAATGATTGAATTCATTGTTACAGACTATGGGATAGGCATTCCCGAAGAAGAGCAACACTTGCTTACTCAATCATTCTACCGTGCTTCCAACGTAGGGCAAATTTCCGGCTACGGGTTGGGAATGTCCATTGTAAGTCGTGCTGTTGAAGCACACTGCGGGCAAATCGAAATCAGCAGCAAGCCCGGCAGCGGCTCTACTTTTATTGTTAAACTGCCGCAAAATTGCGGAAATAAATCTAATTAGCGTTCCGTCGTCTTCTTTTTTATGGAACAAAATAACTTAATAAAGATATTACCTGATTACATTGCAAACCAGATTGCAGCTGGTGAAGTTGTTCAGCGTCCGGAGTCGGTGGTCAAGGAATTATTTGAAAATTCGCTCGATGCAGGCGCTACTTCTATCGGTATAGTTGTGAAAGGTTCGGGCAAAACTCTGATTCACGTTCTGGATAATGGCAAAGGTATGAGCCGCGAAGATTTGGAACTTGCACCTTTGAGGCATTCCACAAGCAAGATACTGACGCAGGAGGATTTAGAAAAAATACAGACCTATGGTTTTCGCGGGGAGGCTCTTGCTTCTATTTCGGCTGTTGCTTCTATGGAAATTCGCACCAAAAGGGTGCAAGACGAACACGGTTGGTCGCTTAAATCTGAACCCAATCAGCCATTTCAAATTTCGCCGATAAATTGCGACAACGGCACGCAGGTTTTTGTGCGAAACTTGTTTTTTAATGTGCCAGCCCGGAAGAAATTTCTCAAATCAGACATTACCGAATATCGCTATATAACTGAAACAGTAACAAGATTTGCTGTGATTCATTACGATAAAAGATTAGTATATTACGATTCCGATAATTTGGTTTATGATTTGCATCCATCGAGTCAGGAAGAGCGAATAAAGAACGTGTTCGGCGAAAAAATTGCAAACGAAATCGTCAGAGTGGAATTCTCTACCGATATTGTTTCAATACGGGGATTTATCGGCAAGCCGGCAGCTGCCCGCCCGACAGGAAATTATCAACATTTGTTTGTAAATCAACGTCCGGTAGTCAGTAAAAACCTGAATTATGCTATTTTTGCACCTTTCGAGCACCAACTCGAAAAGAACTACAAGCCGTTTTACGTTATCAACATAGAGATTGACCCGCGAAAAGTAGATATAAACATTCATCCGCAAAAACACGAAGTAAAATTTGACGATGAGAAGCTTATTTTTTCTGCTCTTCATCGTGCTGTTTCGGAAGTGCTTGCAAAATACAACTTTACAACTGTTCACAAGATTGAAAAATCTGTTAAAAGCCCTTTTACAAGATTCGAAGTGCCGGAGGGTTCAAAAGAAAATATTCTTGTCGATAGAAGTACTGGCGAGGTGTTTGACCGCAGTTTTGCATTTAAGCAGACTGCCAGCTGGAGCAACTTGCCCGACCGCAGTTTTGGCGCATCCGGGCAAAGTAGCAGAAGTGCTTTTGATTTGCTTTTTGATGTTGTTCAAAAAAGTGATTTTCAGCCGCCCAAAGATAGAATAGAAATTAGCGACGACGCACAATTTTTGCAAATTCACAACAAATATATATTAATGCAAAGCCCGTCAGGAGTGTTTATCATAGATCAGCATAATGCACACGAGCGAATACTTTATGAAAAGGCTTTGCGGGCAATGAACTCAGATTTTTCGAATATGCAGGTGCTGCTTTTTCCGATAAGCGCCGCAATTGAACCGTCGCAAATAGCTATTGCAAGAGAAATTGAGCAGGAATTGAGAAAACTTGGCTTCGATTTTAAATTGTATCCTGATGGCAAAATTGAAATAATGAGCATTCCGCTTGATATTTCGGAAAGCGAGGCAATCTCGAGCTTCTCCGAAATTCTGAGCGAATATGTGAAGTTGCTTCAGATAAGGCATAGCGCAAAGCGGGACAGCATCGCTGCAAGCTACGCTTGTCGTTCAGCAGTGAAAACAGGGCAGAAGCTTTCACCGGAGGAAATGCTAAATCTTGCGAGCAATCTGATGCAGTGCAATATGCCGTATGTTTGCCCGCACGGGCGTCCGGTTGTGCTTGAAATTACTTTGCACGATTTGGACAAAAGCTTTAAACGCATCTAAAGTAGATTTCTTTCGATTATCAGCATCGTGAGGTCGTCGTAGAATTCTTCGCCGTTTGTCCAGACTTTAAGTTCAGGAACAATCGAACGAAGCATAATTTCGGAATTGTTGTTTGAGTGGTTGTTCAGGAAATCGACGAGCTTATTTTGAATATGCAGTTTATTTTTGACACCGGCGCATTCGGTGATTCCATCTGTATAAATTATGAATTTATAGCCCGTTTCGAATGGAATAATCTGGTCGTAGTATTCAGCTTCGGGCAAAATCCCGACAGGAAAACCGCGGGAAGCAATCATTTCGGCTTTGCCACCGGCTTTAATCAAAAATGGGTTGGGGTGCCCTGCCAGCGAGAATATTATTTTATCTTCGATTAAATCGATAACGCCATAAAGCATAGTGAAATACTCTGCGTTTTTGCCACGCGACAGAAACTGTTCGTTGAGTGATTTTATTACAAGCGATGGCATAACGTAATTGCCTGTTTTCTCATCGAGCAATAGTTTTTGTCCTGTGTCCTGACTTAATGAGCGGGAAAGCGAAACCGACAAAAAGGCAGCCGGTAGTCCGTGCCCGGCTACATCGACTATGTAGAACGCAATATATCTTTTGCTTAGTGGGAAAAAATTGAAAGTGTCGCCCGAAACAAACACGCTTGGAACGAATATCCAATTAAACCGGCAGTCGCCGTAAGTAACGTTGTTTTGGGGAAGAAACTCACGTTGCAATTCGGCAGCGGTTTCTAAGTCTTTTTTTATAGTATCGTAGGCGTCCTGGAGCTTTCGCGTCAGTTCTTTTTCTGTTGTGATAAGTCTGTATTGTTCGAGTGCATCATTTATAGAATTTATGAGCTTGTCTGTTGGCAATGGTTTTGTAAGGAAACGGAAAATATTGCCTTCGTTAATTGCTTCGATAGCAATTTGCATATCAGCGAATCCGGTGAGAATAATTCTAATTGTGTCGGGCGAAATTTCTTTTACTTTGTGGAGCAGTTCAATCCCGTCCATTTCGGGCATGCGATAGTCGGAGATAATAACGGCAAAATCGTCTTGTTCGGAAATGATTTTCAGAGCCTCAGTGCCACTATTGGCAATGTGAACATCGTACAGACCTCGCAAATTTCGCCTGTATCCGTGGAGAACGTTTATTTCATCATCAACGAAAAGAATTTTTTTGTTCATTGCTGCAGTAATTCTTCTTTTTTGGATAGGCAGTCGTTAATTGTTTCCAGCAACATTCTGTGATTAACCGGTTTTGCAAGAATTATATGAGCAAATTCGTTTTTGATTTTTTCTAAGTCAGAATTAACAAATCCTGTCATCATTATTCTGATAGCGTTAGGTTGAGCCTTTTTTGCAAATTCCAGAAGTTTGAGTCCGTCAATTTCTGGCATATATAAATCAGTGATGATAATATCAAAATTTTTATCTGCAATTTTTTGGAGTGCTTCTTTGCCTGAAGTTGTAAATTCGGCGTCAATAGCATCGGAGGCACTTTTTATGAGCCGCTTCAATCCAAGCAGAATAAACTCTTCGTCGTCTACAAACAATACATTTGCCATAAAAATACTTCGATGATAAATTATTCGTATGGCAATTTAATAATAAATTCTGTTCCTTTCAAATAATTTGATGAGACAAAAATATCACCACCGAGTTTGCTGCAAATTACATTATGTGCAATTGCAAGCCCCTGACCTGTTCCTTTGCCGGGCGGCTTGGTTGTAAAAAACGGGTCAAAAATTTTATCTAAGTGCCTTTCCTGTATTCCAATTCCATCATCGACGAACTGAATGGCAACTTCTTTTTCACCAAAGCAAGTCGAGATTGCAATTTTGCCAAAAGTGTAATTTTTATCAATCTGCATTTTTTCTTTAATTGCATCGACTGAATTAAGCAGGAATTGGAGTAATACTTGATTTACTTCGTCGGCATAGCAATAAATAACAGGCAAATCATTGTGCAGAGATAATCTCACATCTGCAATTTTTTTCCATTCATTTCGTGTGATGAGCACAATATCTTCGAGTGACCGGTTAATATTGAGAAAAGACTGTTCGCGCATACCTACTTGCGAGAAATTCTTTATTGTATTAATTATCTTACTGATTTTTAAAATCCCTTCCTGAGATTGACTAATTGCTCCTGGAATTTCCGATAAGAAAAAGTCTATATCAGTTTCTTTGATACTCTTTTTAATAATGTTTCGAACATTTCTCCAATTATCTATACTCCAGTCATTAACCAAATCGTAAATACTTGATGTAAAATTTGATAAAGCTTCGTAGGAGTGTTCCAAAAAATCGAGATTATCATTTATATATTGCAGAGGAGTATTGATTTCGTGGGCAATCCCAGCGGCGAGCTGACCAATGGATTGCAGTTTTTGAGAAAGGAAGTTTCGGTTTGTTTCTTCGAGACGTTTGTTCATCCTTTCAAGGTCGCGGGTTTCGATGATTTTTTTGTATATAACGGCAGCAATGTTTGTAATAAATGAAATGGCATTTATTACTTTGTCGGAAAAGTTATCAATTCTGAAGCTTGCGAGCGAATAAACTCCGAGCACCTGACCATTGTTTATCAACGGTATGTATAGTCTCGAATTAAGCAAGGTTGGTTTCACAAATTTATTTTGGAGGTCGTAGGCTTCGCTGTCGGCTTCTTTGATATAGATGATTTCTTTGGTTCGCAGGCAACGCCCCGGCGCCCGTTGCATTGCTGTTTTCTGTGCAATAAATCTTTCTTCTTTGGTGAGCCCTTTTGTTGTTACGGCGAACAATCTATCTGAATGTGCAGTATAGTAATAAAGCACCATATATTCGTAATCACAAATCTCATTGACAAGTTTTTCGACTGTGCCGAAAAGAGAACGCAAATCGTTGCAAACAATGAGTTTAGTAGCAAAATCCTTATATTTATCAAACAAATTTGTATGATTATTATTCATAGAAATCGCAGACAAAAAATATTATATTATAACAATTAAGAGGAAAATAAATTGTAAGGAAAAAACTACTATGCTTCTCCTAGCAAATCGGGACGACGGATACGTGTTTTTTCTAATGCTTGTTGCTCACGCCATTGGCGGATGCTTTCGTGGTTGCCCGAGAGCAACACATCTGGCACTCGCATTCCTCGAAATTCAGAAGGTTTTGTATATTGAGGCGGTTCGAGCAAACCATTTTGGTACGAATCCTCTAATGCAGATTCAGCATTGCTAATAACTCCCGGTATCAAGCGAACTATTGCATCGGTTAGCACCAATGCGGGCAATTCGCCACCGCTAAGCACGTAATCACCAATTGAAATTTCGCGAGTAACAAAATAGTCGCGCACTCTCTGGTCTATTCCTTTGTAATGTCCGGCAAGTATAATAATATTTTGCTTAAGGGATAATTCGTTGCAAACTGATTGAGTAAGCGGGTAACCATCGGCACACATATAGATTATTTCGTCGTAGGGACGCACGCTTTGAAGCTTTTCGATGCAATCGAATATCGGCTGGCACTTGATTATCATCCCTGCTCCTCCGCCATAAGGTGTGTCGTCTATATGCCGAAATCGGTCAAGTGCGTAATCGTGTAAATTATGCAAATGTATCTCGACAAGATTCTTTTCTTGAGCAATTTTTAGAATGCTGCCTTGAAGGTAGGAAGTCATCAATTCCGGGACAGCCGATATAATATCAATCCTCATCAATTGCACCTCGATTGTGTGTCAGGTCCAAAAGCCCATCTATCACATTTATTTTTACTATTTTATTTTCAAAATCGGTTTCGACAACAACATCGTCTATCACCGGCAAAGGCAATTCGCCAAAGTTGGTGCTAACAAGCCAAACATCGTTTGCCGGCAACTCCCAAATTTCAATAATTTCTCCTAATTCGTTGCCGTTTTGAATGTCAATTACTTTGCATCCAACTATATTGCTGCTCGGAACGAACTTATCATTAAATTTTTTGATCTCTTCTTCGTCGGCAAAAATGCCTTTGTTGCGAAGTTTTTCAATTTCTTCTTTATTGTTTATTTCAATTAGCTTTGCAATTGCACGATTATTTTTTTTTTCGAAGCGTTCGATTGTATATTCTTCGGAAAAGTTTGGCGAAAATCCAATTTTTACCTTAAATCCATCAGGAATTGCTTCAATTTTCTTGTATTCAAGAACAAAATTGAAATCACCTTTGTAACCAAAGTAATTGCCGACCACACCAATTAATATTAAATTCTCCATATGCTAATCCCTGTCAATAATTAGTGTAACTGGTCCATCATTTTGCAGACGCACATCCATCATAGCTCCGAAAATGCCGGTTTCGACCTTCAAGTGTGTACTGGAACGAAAGTGCACCACAAATTTTTCGTATAAAAGTTCCGCTACAGAAGGCGGAGCAGCATCAGTATAGCTTGGGCGAGTTCCTTTGCGGCAATCGCCATAAAGAGTAAAGTTGGAAATAATCAAAATCTCGCCGCCTACGTCCGAAACCGATAAGTTCATTTTGCCATCTTTGTCGGGGAAAATGCGTAGATTTAAAATTTTCTGCGTCATCCACTCGATAGTTTTGTCGCTGTCGCTTTCCTTCATTGCAACGAAAACGCATACGCCGCGAGCAATTTTCCCGTTCGATTTTCCGTCAATTACAACTTCTGCATTGCTTACTTTTTGCACAACTGCTCTCATTATCGACCAATTCCTTTGTAGTAAATGCCTCTTGCACGTATTTCTTCTTTATTTAGGCAATTTTTTCCGTCAATTACAACCGAGACATTATGTTTTGAAAGAATATCAGAATTTATTGTTTTAAATTCAAGATGGTCTGTTGCGATAACAATTGCATAGGATTTTTCGAGGATTTCGTCGAGACTGACTGAATTGCTCATTTCAGGGAAATATGGATCGAACACAAGTAATTCAGCACCTTTCTGCTTTAATATCTGCAATATTTTAAGTGCTGGACTTTCACGCAAATCGCCTACATTTGCTTTGTAGGATAGCCCGAGAAGACCTATTGGCGTGTTTTTGATAGGCTTAGCAAATTCGTTGAGAGCATTCACAAGCAATTCAATTGTATAAGCCGGCATTGAGTTGTTGATTTCGCGAGCAATTTTCAGAAACTTATGGTCGAAACCGCTTTTGCTTGCTCTTTCGATTAAATAATATGGGTCTACTGGTATGCAATGTCCACCAACTCCACATCCGGGATAGTGTGGCATAAACGCAAATGGCTTGTTCGAGGCACCTTTAATCACAGTAAGTATATCAATCCCAAGCACATCGAATGATTTTGCAAGTTCATTGACAAATGCAATATTAATATCACGAAATGTATTTTCAATGATTTTTGTGGCTTCGGTGCTTTTAAGGTCTGGCATTTCGTTGATTTCTGCATCAACGAACTTTCGGTAAAAATCAGCAAGAAAACGCGTTGCTTCGGAGCGAGTCGAACCAATATTTCGCGGAATATTGTAAACGTTCCAGTGTGGGTCTCCAGGATTTATGCGTTCGGGGCAATGAGCAACATCGAAATCACGTCCTGCTTTCAGATGAGTTGTCTCTTCGAGCATTGGGATAACCACTTCGTCGCAAACACCGGGATTTATTGTTGATTCAATTACAACATAATTGCCTTTGTTCAGATGTTTTGAAACTGTTGCTACAGCGTTTTTCACTGGTTGCAGGTCGGGAGTGTAGTCATCGAGAACAGGGGTTGGCACGCAGATAATAAAAATATCGCAGCCCGCAAGAATTTCGTCGTTTGCCGATACCTGCAAATCAATTTCTTTTAAATCTTGTTCGCATTGATGGTCGTCTATTGGGCAAATCTTCTTCTTTATTTTTTCAATTTTTGTTGCCGAAAGATCAAATCCGACTACGTTATAATCAGTTTTTTTCTGAATTGCTGCTGCAAGTGGCAACCCGACATATCCAAGCCCAATAACGCCAATTTTCATTTTATCAACCTGAATTTATATTAAAAAAACAAAATTAAGAATTTGCAAATACATTTCGAGATTTTTTTTTGATTATTTAAGTATTAAAATTTGCAATAATGCACGTCTTTATGCAAATATTTTTGCACTCCTAAACTCAAAAATATTTTAATCAAGATTAAAAATTAAGTAACAATAATATTTAAATTATTCTTTTTGCTTAGAAATTAACTCTTTGAGATGTTGAATTTCTTGTTTGAGTTCGTCTACTTTTGTTTCCAAATCTTGATTGTTATCCATCACCATTGCATCAACAAACACCGAATTAATAAGCGATAGTCCTATTATACCTCCGACAAACAAAATAGAAACAAAAAACAAAATAACAGCAGAATGAGCTATTCCACCATATTTACCAGCAATTTCATCAGCAATATCATACCAACCTTCTATTGTGAAAATCTTAAAAGTTGTATAAAGCGATTTGCTTGGCGTGCCAAACATTTCAGGTGATTTTTCGTAAAAAATATTATTAGCAGATACACTGAATAAAAATAAAATGGTTATAAAAATTGCAATTATCATTATAGATGATTTTAAAGCTCGTATTGAACCTTCTAATATCTTCTCTATCCCTGGTATAAATTGTAGAATTCTTAAAAATCGAAATAATCGAAGCAATCGAAAAATTAATACTATTGATATGTCTATAAAACTAATATCAAATGCGTAGTCCAGTACTGAGGGGAACGATACAACGACAAGAATAAAATCTAATTTATTCCATCCTTGGCTAATATACTTGCTCCAACCGTAATGATGAATTTTTATCAACATTTCAAATATAAAAATAAATGTGATTATATGGTCTATGT
>CALGXJ010000184.1 GCA_937936035.1 Eximiradius proteiniborus | reverse complement strand
AAAGGCTCAAAAGTATTGGTGTTAGGTGGCTGGGGGCTTGTAGGTTCCGCAATATGCCGCAAATTGATGGAACACGAACCTGCTCAATTAGTTATTTTGTCTTTAAATCAGTGGGAAGCAGAAGATGCCGTTGCTCAACTTAGACGCGAATTCCCATCTGCCGATCCAAATATGTTTGTTCCTAAATGGGGCAATATTTTTGCTCGCACAGAGTGGAAAGATATGAATTGGGGCGATGTTATTGCTAATGACGATATGCGAAGCGAATTTCTGAAAGATATATTTTTTGATTTGGACGAAAAAATTCTTACCCACTCTTCCTTGTATAATTTGATAGTTGAAACAAAACCGGATTTAGTAATAGATTGCATAAATACTGCAACAGCAATTGCTTATCTCGATATTTATAATACCGCAATAAACGCTATTAAGAAAATCGACAAAGGCGAATTAGACAGAGCTCTTATCGAAAGAGTGATTGCAAGCGCCTATGTTCCTCAACTTATCAGACACATTCAGATTCTTTATCGCGGTTTGCTTGATGGCAAAGCAAAGATGTATTTTAAAGTTGGCACAAGCGGAACTGGCGGTATGGGGGTAAATATTCCTTACACACACAGCGAAGAACGTCCATCGCGTGTTCTACTTTCGAAAACAGCTGTTGCTGGTGCTCAGACTTTGTTGCTTTTCTTGCTTGCCCGCACACCAAATGGACCTATTGTCAAAGAAATTAAGCCAACCGCTGCAATTGCTTGGAAAAAAATTGCTTACGGAGAAGTAAAGCGCCGCGGTCGTGCAATTCCCCTTGTAAAGATGAATTTCGATGATGCTCGTCCTGCCGAAGGTAAATTTGTGTTTGATGATACAACTGGTGTTGTAGATACCGGCGATGTGTATAAATCAGTATTTATCGATACCGGCGAGAACGGCATTTTCTCTAAAGGCGAATTTGAAGCAATTAGTGCTCTTGGGCAAATGGAAATTGTTACTCCCGAAGAAATCGCAGAATATTTAGTTTTCGAAATTCGTGGTGGCAATACTGGTCGTGATGTTATTCAAGGGCTTGATGCTTGCACATTAGGTCCAACATATCGTGGCGGTATGTTAAGAAATATTGCACTTGAAAAAATTAAGAAATTAGAAAAAGAATACGGCGTTGATTCTGTTGCTTTCGAATTACTCGGACCACCAAGACTTTCTAAACTTCTCTATGAAGGATTTATTTTGAGAAAAATTGTAGGGGCAATGAAAGATATTTCTAAATTCTCACCCGAAGAACTTTCTCAAAAAGCACTCGAACTTGTGAAAAACGATGAAAAACTGCTTGCCGAAATGCTTTCTATCGGGCTGGTTGTTCTCTTGCCAGATGGTAAGAAATACTTGCGTGGGAAAGATGTGAAAATCCCAGTTCGCCGTGGCGAAACTCAGCTCGATATGACACCGGAAAATATTGAACAATGGTGCTTCGAAGGATGGGTAGACCTTCGTCCGAAGAGCTTCCGCGATTGGCAGGAACGTTGCGAAAAAATTATGGCTCACGCTCGTCAGGTGCCTGCAGACGAAACTGGTTCGAGATATTCCTATACTTTGGATTATTGGAATCATTTCGAAACTTTCGAAGAAGGCAAAATTGCAGGCTGGCTCTTCGAATTCGAAGATAAAGGTTGGAGATTTAAACGTTAATTATAGATTGTTATGAGTGTTAATTCAATAAATTGATTGTTTTTAAATACACATTTGGAGTTTACAATGAAGAAATTTATTCTTATTATCGCACTTTTTATTGGACTGCTTGCAAATGATGTGCTGGCAAACAATGATAAGAGCGATGAAATCCTTCGCAAAAGCGGACTGAATATTCCGGCCGGTCCTACGCCAAATAGTGCGGGGACCACATACCCTATTCAGTTCAACGAAACAAATATTGATAGGCAGGGAGTAAATCGCGCTGTATCGACCGGTTATTACTTCGTCGATAGCGACGACCGTTCTATCCAGTGGGGACCTCAAGACGGTTTTGTCGATACTACTTTCCAACCAACCACCTGGAGAAGAATTCTTCCTGGACCAAGATTGGTAGACTCTACATACTGGCAGACAAACAAAGAAGAAGGTTGGAGATTCTTCCGTAATCCTGCTCAGGTGAATTTCTTCCGTCATCGTGATGCAAACAATAATCCTATTGTTGTGGATTCAACTGATAATGCAATTGCCGGTCCGATTCCGATTGGTTTCGGTTTCTACTTTAACGGCATTCGTTACGACTCATTCTATGTTTCCACTAATGGTGTAATTGCACTTACTAACCGCCGTTATTATTATAACTCTGCCGGACAAAGAACAATTCCTCCTGGTGCAACAACTGCCTACGATCCAATGAGTATGGATTGGTTTGTTCGCACAAACAGAGTTGGAAATGGACTTACCGACCCTGAACCAGATGATTTCGGATATAGAGTATCTGTTCTGAACAACCAAATTACAACTGCTACAGCTGGTATCCGTGCCAATGGAGGAAACCAGTTGCAGAATTTATCAACTACTACAAACCGTGGTGCATATATTGCTCCGTTCTGGGGACCAATGCATCTCTCGCAATGGAGCGCTAGAGACAATCGCCCGGACGACCACGGGCGCGTTTACTATAAACGCGAAATTGATGGAAGTAAATTAACAATATATTTTGTTAATATTGCTCCGCAAGCCGGTACATATCAATTCCCGCAAGGAACATACTCTGCTCAAAGCAACCGTCGCCCCGGCGATGTTGGTTATGTTTCTGCAAATGCTCAGGTTATATTAAATAGATTAGACTCATCAATAACAATTTATTACGAAAGCTTCACCGGAATGTACCCAATTAGTGCAAGACAAAAAGTTCCTGCAGCAACAGCTTTTGGTGTATTAGCTACAGCTGGTGTTACTGGTTGGGCACGCGATGCCGTTTACGATACAAAGACCGGTACAGGTTCGTTCCCTTGGGGACCTACTGCTGCTTCTGAATATCAGCAAACTACACATTATTTCGATAGAGTTAATTCATCGGCTTTGAGCTATCTCTGGCCTCATAATGATTTGGGTGTTCGTTTCAAGCAATGGAAGAATACTTTAAGAGTTGTTGATATTCAGTGGCGTGTTCGTGACGAAAATACTGCTGCTTCCGATTTGTCGTTTAGCAAGCAAATCACTACCGAGGAAGCTGCAAGCTACGAATTGCTTGCTGGCGAACCTAAATTAGGCGCTATTCAGCCTGTTGCCTTGATTCATAACGTTTCCAACGATATTCAAGGTCCTTATGGTGTGAATTTCACACCTCAGGATGCTATTTTTAGAGCAAGATTTATGATTTATAACCTTGCTACTTATACTGAAAATCCTGTTACTAAATTCCGCCAACCAATTCCAAGAGTTGTTTACAATCGTTTAATTAGAGTTACTCAAAAATGCTTGAATTTAGCAGCACAAACTGCCGACCCAGATTGCGGCGACGACCCATATACTATGGTTCGTTTATCAAATGTTACAAAATCAGGTAATAACTATACAGCAACACATATTTACCCACTTCCAGCAGGTGTTAATGGTATTCCTCCTTATAGATTTGTTCAGGTATTCTTCCCGCCATTTGAACCAAACGAATACGTTCCTGATCACATCGGAAGAATGCGCGCATTCATCATTGCTGATGCAAATACTTCACCAGATCCATCATTGCCACCACTCGGCGATAGCTGGCCGTTCGACGATACAACTAACGTTGACTTTATTGTAATGAAACGTCTACAAGATTTTAACGACGATTTTAGTGAATACCACAGTATATACAAAGTTGCTATGCCATCTGTTCATAGATGGGTAAATATCGGTGCAATTGTTGCTGATGGCGAAATAAACTCACGCTATCCACTTCCACCACGTGGTATTTTCTCTGCTGTCAATAGCACTAACGACCAGCTCCGTTCACCAGTGCTCCATATGAATAGAAAAAATCTTGATGGATCGGACTGGAGTCCAAATCAAAATACTCCTGGTGGCGATATCGTAACTTCCTTCCCAATCGATCTACGCAATAAACGCGGTGCTGTTTTATCTTTTGCAATTCAAAGAACACTTAACGGACCCGACAACACTTGGGATCGTGGCTTCTCCGACCAACAAATCGTTGGTGTTGAGGGACGACTTGTTTCTGCTCTCGATAAAGCTACCTTATATACAAATGCAAATTCTGTTTCTCGTCCTGATGGCGACTCTATTGTAGTTGAATTTATGCGCCCAAGTCCTGATGGAATTAGATTTGTTACAAATGTTAAGGAATATTCTCGCTGGCGTTGGCATCCAGTTCCAAACTCCACTCCTTACTATGGTATTCCTGCGTTTGCTCTATTCGGTATGGGTGGCTACTTTATGGGCTGGGACGAAAAGAATCCTAATGTTCCATTAAAACGTGACCCAACCACTAACCCAAATGAAAACGGTTTACGCTTCGACCAATTTGACGATGGTATAGACTGGGGCTTCCGCCGCTTCCAAATTCAAATCCCTGACTCATTTATCTTAGCTCCAAATGACGGTGCAAAAAACTTCCGTTTCCGCATTCGAGTAAATGCTCGCAACCACTGGAAAGGACAACCACCTAACATTCAAGACGACGATGATGACTTCCTCGTAGATAACGTTCGTATAGTAATGCCTTCGAACAAACCAGATCTCGAAGTTACGCAAGTTAGACCATTGTGGCCTTACACTCTTGCTCCAGCTTCGCAAGCAACTGATATCCCAATATTAGTTAATCTGAGCAACAACTCTGATATTAACGCTTCTTCTTTCAAAGTGAAGGTTAAAGTGTTCCGTGGAGCAGGCTCATTCGGCGATCCGGTTTACTGCCGTGTAATTGAACTTGCTAACATTAACGCTCGTCGTTCAATAGAAGTTTCGATGCCTAACTGGAACGCAAAAGTTACTGGCGAAGGCACTTATCGTATCCAAGCTATCTCGATATTCGAAGGTGGCGATTCATACATAAAGAACGATACAACATATACTGACTTCCAGATTAAGTTTGGTGATGTGTTTGCTTACGACAATCCTAATAGAGAAGAAAACCAACTTCCTGAATTCTCTGGTACCGGTGGTAGCGGTCTTTCATCATTCGGTCAGGCTTATGGTGGTACTGGAGCAGGGCTTAACTCCTATACCAATCCAATATTTGTAATGGGTGGTAACGGTGCAGGCTCCGGTAGTGGTTCAGGTCAGTTCGCAATGAAATTTACTCTGTTCAATGCTGATACTCTCTATGGATTTAAAGCATTGTTTGGTAGTTTGAATCAGGCTATGAACGACATCGCTTTCTCAGTTTATATTGGTGATCCAAACGTTAATACTCCAATTTCACTTTATCCTAACTCAAATATTGTTGCTAAGCGCGGGCTTGGCAGCGGTATGGTATTCCCTCAATTCGACAGATACGTTCTTTATAGAATGACTGACCACGGTCGCCAGCCAGTTATCCTTAACAAAGGCACATACTGGATCTCTATCGCTCAGCTTGGTCTTGAAGGCTTGCATTTGGGTGCTACTGGCTATCGTATGGGTATGAGAACAACTTCTCAATATGTTGATCCTCAAACTAACCTTGCAGGTACTGCTCTTGCTTGCAATCTGATGATCGACAAGCAATTCCGTAAATGGGTAAACAATGAATACATTAACGATAACTACTTCTGCTACGAAGACCTTGCTGGTTCAGGGCAATGGACTGAATTTATGAAAACTTATGGCAACCCGGCATTTGCGCATTTGCACCACTGGGGTATTCCACCACAAGACGGTACTACTCAAACCTTCTCTCGTGGTACTTTCATTCCTATGATTCGTCCATTCTTCGGATTTAAAGTGTACGAACCTGAAACTGTTGTCCAAATCTGTATTGACGATATTCCTGTTGAATTGCTCGATTTCCGCTATGACGTTCGTTCTAACGTTGGTATTGACCTGTTCTGGGAAACTGCTTCTGAAATAAACAACTACGGTTTCTATATCGAAAGACGCAAAGCCGGCGAAAACGAATCTGAGTGGAAAACAATCGGATTTGTGCACGGTGCTAACAATTCATCAACTATTCGCCACTACAACTTCACTGATAGAAGTGTGAAGCTGAACGAAACTTATCAATACCGCTTACGCCAAACTGATATGGACGGTACTCAGTTCTGCCCGACAAGCGAAGTGCTGACTGTTACTTTCGATATGGTTGATGAACTCAAAGTTGCTCAAAACTCACCAAATCCATTCAAGACAGTTACTAATATCGAATTCAATATGCCTGCAACTCAAAATGCTCGCATTGAAGTTGTTGATATGTTCGGTAACTTAGTTAAAGTTCTCTACGAAGGTCAGCTCCAACGTGGATTGAACACTGTCTCCTGGGATGGTACTAACAGCAATGGCGTCATCGTTCCAGCCGGAACATATATCTACAGAATTTCTTCCGGAAATGAAGTAGTAACTGGCAAGATGTCATTCGTTAAGTAATGATTTTTGTCGCGAAAGAAGATGCTTGCTCGCGCGCAGGCATCTTCTTTTTTATGAGAAAAGGAGTGCATTTATGGATACAATTTTTGGTAAAATAATCAAACGGGAAATACCTGCCGATATAGTATACGAAGATAGCGATGTGCTCGCTTTTCGGGACATCGATCCGAAAGCTCCCATACATATACTAATTATTCCCAAAAAGCCCATTCCAACTATTAACGATATCGAAATCGAGGACGCGGAACTTATTGGAAAAATCGTTATTGCAGCAAAAAAAATTGCAAAAGAAATGGGAATAGACCAATCTGGTTATCGGTTGGTAATGAACTGCAACAAAGATGCCGGACAAACCGTTTTTCACCTGCATTGCCATTTGCTTGGCGGGCGTCAGCTTCTATGGCCGCCGGGATGATTTTTGCAACCAAATTTTATACCTGTTAATAATCCCCGTATGCTTTTGCGGGGATTATTTTATTGGCAAAGTGAAATAAAATGTACTGCCATTACCTTCTTCGCTTTCAATCCAGATCCGACCGCCAAGCATTTCTATATACGCTTTTGTGATTGATAGCCCCAAACCAGCTCCCTGCCGAGCTGATTTGTTATGGATATCTGCTTGCATAAATCTATCGAATATTATTTCTTGTCTCGATTTAGGTATTCCTAAGCCTGTGTCTCGAACATAATATAAGATGTTCTTTTCATCATACATTTTGCAGCCAATTTCAATTTCTCCATGATCTGTAAATTTAATTGCATTCTTTATTAAATTAGTGATAATTGAATGAAACTTCTCGTTATCGGTTTTTATTATAGCTATTTCTTTTGGTAAATCTACATTTAATATAAAGTTGAGACCCTTCGCATCTATTTCCGGCTTAAAGAAATAATACAAATATTGCAATTCTTCGTTAATATAAATTTCTGTTAAATCAATACCTATTGTCCCAGCTTCAATTTTTGAAATATCAATAATATTATTAATAATTGCTAACAATTTATCGCCTGATTTCAATATCATATCTAAATAAAAATCTCTTTCATTTTCTGAAATATCCTTATTATTAAGTAATTGAGAAAAGCCAATTATCCCATTTAATGGTGTACGTATTTCGTGGCTAATATTTTGGAGAAACGCAGTTTTCAAAAGGTCGCTTTCTTCTGCCTTATGTTTTGCTGCTAACAATTCTTTTTCATATTCCTTGATTTTTGTTATATTTCTTGCAACGCTCAATACAAATTCGACATCGCCGTTTTCGCCTATTTCTGGTATCAACATCCAGTCAAAATAGATTGTTTGCACACCGTTGAAAAATTCAAACTGTGATTGTAATATTTCTTTTGTTTCGAACACTTTATCTATGGATTTTTCCCAATACTCACATACTTCTTGAGAGAACAGCCCACTCTCGCGATGCGACTTGTTCAATAGTTGATCCGATGTTATATTTAATATTTCGTATGTAGCTGAATTAATAAAGATATGCTTGTGATTTTTATCAAAACGAATTATAGAATCCTTGCTGTTTTCTACCAAAGATCTATATTGCTTCTCTCGTAATTCTATTTGGTCTTTTGCATTTAATATCGCTTGTTGCAACTGTTTACTTTCGGTTATATCTCTGAAAATTCCCATCAAGCATTGTTTACCTTTGTAAATTACTCTTGACGCTCTTATTTCTACTGGTATTTGTTTGCCATCCGATGATACTACAATAGTTTCAACGGGGCTTGCGAACATTTTTTCTTCTATTTCTTTGATATGGTTACTGAATATTTCTCTGCTTGAAATCTCATTATTTTTTGGATGCAAATCCTTTTGATTCATCCCTATGATTTTATCTTTAGGTAAATTTAACATCTCACAAGCTTTCTGATTAACATTTAATATAATCCCAGTTTTTTCTTCTGCTATAAATATTGCATCTGCTGCAAAATCGAAAAACCCTCTGAACTGGCTTTCGCTCTCACGTAACTCATTTTCCATTCGTTTACGTCGGGAAATATCACGTATAGTTGAGAGCATTCCTATATATTCACCTGTATTGAAAGGAACAGTATTTAACTCACCGATAAAAATTGAACTATCCTTTTTCTTCATTTTAAGTTCTAAATGCTCTCTCTTGATTTTTTGTGTCATATCCAAAGTGAAAATGTGCATTGCTAACGAAGCTGACGCATCTTCCAGAAATGATACCATATGTTTTCCTATCATTTCTTCTGGAGTGTAGCCAAATATGTGCATTGAAGCAGGTGATACATAACTTATTACACCAAATTCGTCTGTTAGTACAATCATCTCACTTATTGCTTCAGCAATTGTTTTAAATTTTTTCTCGCTGAGAATTAGCTCATGCTGGGTTTTTTCCTTCTCTTCAAAAAGTTGAATTTTGTTTATTGCAATGAAGACTTTTTTGCTTAACAATTCAAGCAATGCAAGTTCGTTTTCATCCCAAGACTTCTTTGAAGATAAAGTATTGAGAACTATTAAGTAATATCTGTCTTCTTGAAACAATATTGGAAACAAAAGCAAACTTTTTATCTGTAATGTATTGTGAATATATTCCCAAGAACCTTCTCTCAATAATGATTCGTCTATACTATCGAAATGACTTTCGATAAATGATTTTGTTTCTATAATTTTTTTATTACTATCTTTAAAAATATCTAAGTCATAATAGCCAATTGAAGGTTGAATATCTACTAGGACAGGGTTAAGCCATTCAGCAATCCCAATAAGAAGATTTTTTTTAAGCGATACTTCGTAGAGCAAGCATCTATCAACTTCTAAAGTTCTCCCAATAATTTCCACCATCTCTTGTAGAATGCGTTTGCTATCAAATTCAGAAATAATAACATCCGACAGATCATTCATCGTATTCAGATAATTAAGCTGCTTTTTCAACTCATGCTGCATCTGTATTATTTCAGTGATGTTGTGGCCAAAACAAAAGCCGCCAATTACCTCGCCATCCTTCAAAATTGGATTAAAAGATACCTGTACGTAAACTTTCCCATATTTTGTATCTACTTCGTCAATAATTGTAAATCTCTCATTTTTAAGAACTCTTTCGTATCGTTCCTTCCATATATGTTTTATTGGAGCTGGTACTTTTTTTAATATATTTGAACCTTTTGCAAGCCGAATACCGAACGCTCTGTAAAATTCATTACGAAAAACCTCGTTGATATATATTATTTCAAAGTTTTTATCAAACGACCATACACTATTTGTTGTTCCCTCCAAAATTGCTAATAAATTGGCATTTGTTTCGGATAATTGTTCGTTATATCTATGTATCTGCTCTTCTAATTTTCTTATTTCTGTTATATCTCTGAAAATCACAAAAGCTCCGACAATATGTTCGTTCTCAATAATTGGCGAAACAGTATATTCAACAGGTATAATAGCATTATTTTTTGTCCAAAAATAATCATTATATTTTTCTCGCCTTTTGCCGTCAATTAAAGTTTTGCAGATTGGGCAGTCTTTTTCATATATACTTTTATTTTTTGGGCTAAAATGTTGAAATAATTCTTGACTGTGTTTACCAATTATTTCCTCTAAATTATATTGAAGGATTTTAAGCGTTGCTTTATTAGCTATAGTTATTTTGCATTCTTTATCCACGCCAAACATACCATCAGCAGTAGAATCGAGCAGCAATTGGTACTGCAAATTTAGCTTGCTTAATTCTTCTTCTAATTTCTTACGTTCTGAAATATCGACAAAAACACCCACTATTCCAGCTACTTCACCTTTGATATCATAAAATACATTCTTTGCAAAATATACGTCTAAATTTTTGCCATTTTTATCAATTACTTTATATTCATACATTTGTGGTGTTTTGTTACGCATTAATTCTAAGTCCATTGCGTG
>CALGXJ010000183.1 GCA_937936035.1 Eximiradius proteiniborus | reverse complement strand
CTGGCAATTTGCTTTAACAGCAGTTTTTATTGAAGGTATTATATTTATACTTCTTACTTTTTTCAACGTGCGGGAATTAATTGTCAATTCCATTCCTACCAATATAAAGCACGCAATTTCTGTTGGTATTGGTTTGTTTATTGCTTTCATCGGTCTGAAAAACGCTGGAATTATTGTAAGCAACGAAGTTACTTTTGTTTCGCTGGGCAAAATAACAGATGTTTCTCATAGTGCTGCTCCTATGGTTACCATTATCTCGTTCCTGGTAGCCGGCACTCTTCTTGCCCTCAGAGTAAAAGGAGCGCTGTTGATCGGCATTTTGGTCGGGACTCTGGTAGGCATTCCGCTAAATATTACAATTATCCCTTCGAGCTTCGAAGTAGCTCCACCTTCGCTTTCACCAATTTTTATGAAGTTTGAATGGTCTGAAATTTTTACAATGGATATGGTGGTTGTGTGTTTCACATTCCTGTTCGTTGATATGTTCGACACAGTTGGCACTCTTATCGGTGTCTCATCAAAAGCAAATCTGCTCGATAGCGGTGGTAGAGTGCCTCGTGTGAAAGAAGCACTTATGGCTGATGCTATTGGAACAACTGCTGGTGCTATGTTGGGTACTTCCACTGTTACAACTTATGTCGAAAGTGCTGCCGGTGTTGCAGAAGGTGGTCGAACAGGTCTTACTGCTCTGACTACTGCAATCTTGTTCCTTCTTGCATTGCTTTTCTCGCCAATTTTCTTGATGATACCCTCTGCCGCTACAGCGTCTGCACTTATTTTGGTCGGTGCAATGATGATGACACCAATTAAAAATATCGACCTTAACGATTACACCGAACTTATCCCCGTATTCTTTACAATTGTAATGATGCCTCTTACTTTTTCTATCTCTGATGGCATTATCTTTGGTGTTCTCTCTTATGTGTTAATCAAAATATTAAGTGGTCGGTTTAAAGAAGTGTCTTTAGTTACAATTATTGTTGCAATACTTTTTATTATCAAATTTTATTTATAAAGAAGCTTAATTATTCGGAAAATATTAGATAATATTATAGTATGGGCGTATTGTGAATACGCCCTTATCATTTTATTTGTTATACTCATTTTCTTTTTTGCTTTCAAAAAAAGCAACTTAATAATTTAAAATATTGTTAATTTCTTCCTACTCGGTTTCCTCACCTTTTTGAAGATACTCGTCGTGCAACACATTAGTATTTGGAAGCGATTGCAAAATTGTTTTAATGCTCGAAAAAGATAATTTGTTGTTTCTTAAATTCAATACTTTTAAGTTTTTCAGATTAGTGATGCTCATCGGTATTGTTTTGAGCTTATTATTCGATAAGTCCAAATATTCAAGATTGCTTGCCTTGCCGATACTTTCATCAAGAGATTTTATTTTGTTATTCGACAAGTCCAACCACCTAAGCTGTCTTATACTCCCAAAATCAAATTTCACCTCACGAATTGAATTGTTCGATAAGTTCAATACTTTAAGTTGTTTGAAATTTGAAATTCCTTGTGGGAAATTTCTCAATCTGTTCGATGAAACACTAATGTTTTCTACCTGTTGCGGCAAATTTGCCGGTAAATCCCGCAATTTCTGGTTGTCGAAATTCAGCACAACTGAATTATTGCTAATCAAAGGCAACTCACTTATCTCGTTTTCCAAATTTGCGATTAATATTTTTACAGCATCCTGACTACCACCGGGCATTGAAATGAGCTGCTGATATTTCCTAAGTGCCAGTTTCAAGTGTTCACTTGCTTTGTCTGTGATATTCATCTTTTTGTATATCACTCCGTATGCTTCATCTATTGCAGCAGACCAGTATTGTGCCTCCCAGTTCCGATTTTTCCCAATTAATCTTTCTGCTCTTTCTAAATTTTCAAATGCTTTGCCGTAATCTCCGTTGTTTGTGTAACTTTGTGCAAGCTTCACAAATCGCGATGCCTGCGATACATTTCTGCTTGTTGCCGGGCGGGTTGGCTGCCGCTGTTCTGATTTTATTCGGTTTGCTTCTTCCAAAGCCGAAATAGCTTTTGCGTAGTTGCCTTGTTCGATGTATTTTTTCGATTTTGTTTCTAAGCTCTTAATCTTTTGATTATCATTAGAAAAAGAAACCAAACATAAAGCCATAATTAATAATATATACTTTTTCATTTTCACACCTTAATAAATGGTGGTCGATACTGTTTGCCATAATGCAAAACGTACCCCAAGCTGAAAGTTTGTTGTCCACGGACGCCCCAAATTCAACTCTCCTCCAAACGCCGGAAATACTAAATCTTTTGAATAATGATTAAAATTATACGCAGCGAAAAATCCTACCGGGAAATGAAAGCGACTGAAATTTGTCGCCATTAGCTCCATCCTTATTGTCTGTCCCTGCCACTTCTTCGAAGGCAATTCCGTATTAGGCAGTCGGCTAGAACCCCAGAAAAATCCATAGCCTCCTTTTAGCCCTAAATAAAAATTCTCTATTTTCATTACTTCCGAAAGCGGTATATTTAAATTCATTCCGGTCGAAATGTAATCTGTTTTATATTCCATATTTACTTGTCTGTTCTGAAAGAATTTTTCTGCCTCAATAATCTGATATGCATATTCAGTCCAGATGTCAAGTATCTTCCCCATCCCAAAAATCGGGCTTGGATTAAATACTACTGCAATTCCAGGTGAAATATTTGCATCAATTCGCGAATCATTATAGCTCAAATAATTGCCGGTTAGCCCAATTGATAAAATTGACGCACTGTTCTTCCATTTATCGTATGCCTGACGAATATATTCCATCTGCACCCACGCCTGCTGACGACAATCGAAAAATATTTTATCAAGTTCGCTTCGTAAACTATCAATCTGTGCGATCATTTCACGGTAGCGGTTCCTGTAATAATTCGCCGAGAGCAATTCTAAATTCTGACGGTGTATTTGTTCTTGTAATATAAAATTATCATTGTTCATTTTCTCAACTTTCTCTCTCAGCTCAACTATTTTCTTATGGTATGGTGCATCGGGGGCTTCTATCACTTGCCGACGTAACCCGTCTGCTTGATTGTAGTAACGACGGAGTGTCCTGACATCAGCATCAGTTAGTTCTTCGAGCGTTGGAATTGACGTTGGATTGGCGGGCTGCAATCCAATTAACCGAAGTTGAGCCTCATACAACACCGCTATCCTGTAATATTCCAGTATTTTGAGAGCGAATAGCCCCTCGCTTTCTTCGTATAGTTCGAGTTCGTTGTTGCTTGGCAATGCCGACAGCTCAACTATTGGTTCTGCTGCATTAATCTTAAAAGTAAGGATAAATATTAATCCAAAAATAACTTTTCTCATTGTTCCACCAATAATATGTTTATTATTTAATTCTATTGAAAACAAATATTATGCCAATATGTTTTATTGCCAATTAATTAGTGTTACGCCTTATTTTAATCATTTTGAATTAATATTAATTTATAATTCAATGTTTATTCATTAATTTAGTATCATTTTGAGATTATCAATGGGGTTGTTTTATGAAGCCTGTTGCATCTGCTGAAAAGTCAAAGCTGATAGATAAAGCAGTAATGGAAGAATTGCGTCTCAGCTCTGGTGCCTTGATGATGGAAAATGCTGCTCGTTCTTGCTTTGAAATAATAAAAGAAAGATTTGGTCTTAGCTTCCGTAATTGCCTTGTACTGTGTGGTGTTGGCAACAACGGCGGCGATGGTTTTGCTCTTGCTCGCTTGCTATCTGAATTTTGCCCTGTTACAATTTTTGTGATTGGCGATTTGTCCAAAATGTCCGATGAAACAAAAGCAAATTTTGAGTTTGCTAAAAATAATCGAAATATTATCATAAAGCATTTTTCTGATGAAGAACAAATCAATAGTACAAGCTTCGATTTTGAACTAATTATTGATGCCTTAATCGGTGTCGGTGGGGGAGAGGACATCCGCGGTCTGGTTGTGCCTCTGCTCAAAAAGGTAAATCAAACTAATTCTGTCAGAATTGCTATTGATGTGCCTACCGGCTTGAATTCAACTACCGGGAAATTCCACCCTGATGTTTTTCGGGCTTCTGCTACTATTACGATGTTTTGCAAAAAACGTGCAATGCTCGATAAAAATTTATATTCTATTTTTGGCGAAATATTCGTTGCATATTTAGGTTTCGATAGCAGCTTAGTCAATCACATTATCGAAGAATGGGAGATTGAACCACACGACTACTCTCTGTTAAAAAATATTCCGGTTGATGCAAATAAATACGATTGTGGCAAAATTGCACTTGTTGCCGGTTCGCACCGTTATCCGGGAGCAGCAGCGATTGCCTCGAATGCGGCTGTTGTTGCAGGTGCCGGCTTGGTTCATTTATTCTCAACATCATTTCATCCTCAGCTAAGAGCAGAAGTTATTCATCATCA
This sequence comes from Eximiradius proteiniborus, assembly GCA_937936035.1. GTDB lineage: Bacteria > Bacteroidota > Ignavibacteria > Kapaibacteriales > UBA2268 > JAKIZO01. The sequence continues at coordinate 1,068 of CALGXJ010000183.1, read as the reverse complement.
ACTCACTGCCGACAACGATGGATTTATTGCATACTCCGAAAATATTATTGCTAAATTAGTCGATGAATTATCGAATTTTGATGTTGTTGCTATAGGTCCCGGTCTTGGTTGTTCAGAAGATACTTTGAAAATTGTTGAAAATCTTTTGCAAAATCTAAATACAAAAATCATTCTTGATGCTGATGCACTTCGCATTGTCTCCAAATTAAATAAATTAAGCAAAAATGTAATTCTGACCCCTCATTTAGGCGAATTTTCCCGGATTCTTGGTATGAATAAAACCGACATTTCACAAAATAAACTTCCGCTTATCAGAGAATTTTGCCAGAAATACGAAACCAACCTGCTACTGAAAGGTAGCACTACTGTTGTGAGCGATGGGGACAAATTCTACTATCCTTCAAGTGGCAATTGTGGGCTCGCAAGTGGTGGAACAGGCGATGCACTCACCGGCATTGTTTCAGCTTTTGCGGCTCGATGCGATAATTTAGCAATTGCAGGTGCAATCGCTGCTTTTATTCACGGGCTGTCTGCTGACTTATACGCTGCTCAGTATTCAACTGAGAGTGTAAATGCTTCCGATGTAATAAATTATTTAGGCAAAGCAATCAGGAAAGTTCGGGATGAAATTTAAGATAATTACTTCTTTGCCGGTTTTGCTTGCTTCCGTAGCTATTTTCATAGCTTCTCATCAGCCGCAAATAGATTTTCCCGATTTAGGTATACTCAATTTCGACAAATTGCTCCATTTAGGTGCTTTCTTCATATATTCTCTTCTTTTAATGCTATTTCTGGTTAGTAATTTTAATTTCAATAAACGTAAAATTCTTTTGATTACTTTCGCTTTTGCTACTTTATTCGCTATTTCTGATGAACTCCACCAAAGCTTCGTTCCGGGACGAGATGCTTCTGCTTATGATTTGATCGCAGATATTATAGGCATTTCGCTTTCTTTATTATGTTTTAACTTAATTTATAAAACTTCCGGATTGATTCATAAATACGTTTGCTGAAAATTTTTACAATTTCAAATAATAAAAAAAAGCTGGTTGGTTCCCCAGCCTTTTG
>CALGXJ010000182.1 GCA_937936035.1 Eximiradius proteiniborus | reverse complement strand
GTTGTAGCAGTAGCTTCGGGGAATGGGAATTTCCCGTGCATATCCTTAACGAAATATTTTCTGAAAGGAATAAGGAAAAGAATACCAAGAAATCCACCTAACAGTGAGGAAAAGAAAATCTGGAAAAATTTGACGTCAAGCTTCAAAATATAAAGAGCCGGAATGGTAAAGACAGCACCAGCAACAATAACACCGGAGCTTGCACCAATAGACTGGATAATAACGTTCTGTCCGAGAGAATTTTTTTTCTTGGCAAAGTTAGCAAGTCCAACAGCGATAATAGATATTGGGATAGCGGCTTCGAAAACCTGCCCAATTTTAAGTCCGGAATATGCTGCTGCAGCAGAAAACACTACTGCCATAAAAAGTCCCCAAAAGACAGACCACAGGGTAACTTCCGGGAACACGAGATTTGCAGGCATCACTGGATGATATTCTTCGCCGGGTTTAAGCTCACGATGAGCATTTTCAGGCAATCCACTTTTACCGATTTGACTTTCCATTTAATCTCCCAAGTAGTTAAATTGATTTTTCAACATATATTTTGCAAAGTTCAATCATTGTTTCAACAGTTTTTTGGAGCGCATCGATAGATACCCATTCAGTTTTTGCGTGGAAATTTTGACCACCTGTGAAAATATTTGGTGTAGGCAATCCCATTTCAGTTAAGCGAGAGCCATCTGTCCCACCGCGAATAGGTTTCCAGTATGGTTTGACACCAGCACGAATAGCAGCCTCCCAGAGATTGTCCAACACTTCCGGACATTTCTCGAGACTATCGAGCATATTTCTATACTGGAATTTGACTTCCATTTCGATTTTAGTTTTAGGATGCAACTGCTGGACTTCGTCGATAATATTCTGCAAAATTTTCTTTTGTTCTTCGAGACCTTCGGTGCGAAAATCACGTAAAAGAATTTTAAGTTCAGATTTGGAAACACTACCTTCGATATTATGGGGATGAATGTAAGGTTCGTATCCTTCGGTAGTTTCTGGAGCCATATTTTTGGGCATTCGGGCAATAATATCAGCCATTGCACGAATTGAATTAACCATAATATCTTTGGCGCTACCGGGGTGAATATCTCTACCGAAAGTGCGGATAATGGCGGCATCGGCACTGAAAGTCTCTTTGTTAAGTTCGCCGGGCATATCACCATCAATTGTATAAGCGTATTTTGCACCAAATTTTTCTATGTTAAAGTATTTTGTGCCTTGCCCGATTTCTTCATCTGGAGTAAAGCAGATACGAACATCACCGTGCAAAATATAATTATTATTCAGAAGAATTTCAGCAAGTTGCATAATAGCGGCAACACCGGATTTATCGTCAGAGCCTAAAAGAGTTGTTCCATCGGTAGTAATGATAGTATGTCCAAGGCATTCCCGGAGCTTAGGATTTTCTGCCTCAGTAATAACGATGGAATTATCAGCGGGAAGGACAATATCGCCACCCTGATAATTTTCTATAATTTGAGGATTAACATTTGCACCGCTAACATCCGGAGAAGTATCAACGTGGGCAACGAAACCGAGCACGGGAACTTTTCCAAAAGCAGGATGGTCTGAAGGTATGTTGGATGGGATGGTCGCCATCAAATAGCAATGATCATCAAGTTCGGCATCTTTTATACCCAAATTTTTGAGTTCTTCTAATAGGATTTTTTGCAGATCAAATTGTTTCATTGTAGAAGGGAAAGTTTCGCTGTTAGGGTCGGATTGAGTATCGACTTTTACATAGCGGAGAAATTTCTCAATTAGTTCCTGTTTCATAATTTACCCTAATAATAATTAGTAAAAATACAAAATAAAGAATGTTAAAAATATGAAAAAATTTTTTAGTTTGCTTAAATATTTTGGAGAAAATTTGTTTATATGATATACAAACGAAAAATTACTTTTATTCTACTGTTTATTGGTGCAAGCCTGATTAAATTATTAGCAGGCGAACCGATAATACTTGAATATAGTGATGCATTGTTCGGCGAACAAGATAGTTTAACAAATGTAAGAAAACTTATAGGGAATGTGCGATTAAGGCAAGGAAACGTTCGAATTACCTGCGATAATGCAATACAATATATCGGCTTGAATAAATATGATTTGATTGGTAATGTTGTAATCAAGCAAAACACAATAACGCTAAAATCGCCAACAATAAATTATGATGGGAATTCTTACATAGCAACTGCACAAAATGGTGTAAAAATCACTGACCGAGAAACGAAATTGTCTGCTGAATATGGGACATATTCGACACAAACTTTAATTGCAAATTTTGCCGGAAATGTTGTAGTAGAAGATGATTCTACGATAATATATTCGAATTACATTACGCATAACAGAAATAACAGAGTATCGAATGCTTGGGGAAATGTATTAATCATAGGTAAATATACGAATGCGAAATTAGCTGGCGATTCAGTTGTAAATATTCCAATGCAAAATTTATCGGAAGTATTTGGAAGCCCGAAGCTTTTGCAAATTGATTCGAATGATGTGGGCAACCAAGACACATTGTTTATTTCTGCGAATAAGATGGAGGCTATTCGTGAGGATGGAAACGAGAGATATATTGCTCGGGGCAACGTTGAAGTAATAAGAAACAATCTACAAGCAAGAGCTGAAAACACAGTATATTACAAAGCAAAAGATATGATTTTTCTTGAAGAATTCCCAATTTTATGGTATGATTCGACGCAGCTTTTTGCTGATACAATTATTATACAATTAGAAAGCAATAAATTAAGAAGAATTGATGCTATTTCACGTGCATTCAGTGTGAGCCTGAATGATACAACAAACTTATCAAGGAAAGACCAGATGTCCGGTAAGATTATTACTGTCGAATTCGAAAGCGACACACTGAAGCAAATTGTTGCTGATGGCAATGCCCGTTCGTTGTATTTTATTGAAACAGATGGACAGCCAGATGGATTAATAAGTGTTAGTGCCGACAAAATAACAATTGAAATAGTAGATAAAAAAGCAGAAAATATTATAATGATAAATAATGTTCCCGGTGAATATCTGCCTCAGCCATTGATTGTGGATGAAGAGGCGAAATATTACTTGCCCGGATTTAAGTTTTCGCAGGACAGACCTCAAAGGATTGATTTTTCAATATTTGAATTAAAAAATCGAAATAAAAAAAAGGAGGAAAAATGAAGATTTGTGTTACTGGCGGAGCTGGATTTGTTGGCTCGCACATTGTTGATAGATTAGTTGAGAATGGTTTTGATGTAACTGTAATTGATAATTTATCAACAGGAAAAATTGAGAACATAAATAAAAATGCAAAATTTATAGAATTAGATATAAATAATGAAAAAATACAC
>CALGXJ010000181.1 GCA_937936035.1 Eximiradius proteiniborus | reverse complement strand
ACTGCTCCCGCCATTTGTTGTTCTAGCAACTGCTCCCAGCAATCCTACAATATAGCCGTTATTCGCATCTACAAAATGGGATGAATTAATCTGGAATGTTGCATCCGTATTCCTGTTTATCCACTGAGAGTAAGAAACATTTGCTGATAACAAAAATATTATCAGTATGTAAACCAATTTCTTCAATTAAGATCTCCGTTTTGAAAGAATTGAAACAAGAATTGTCGCTATTAGGCTAACAATTACAACAAAAATTCCCATAAAGAAAAAATTCTTTGATGTAAAAAAGCTCTCTTTGTCTGAATGCTGTTCCTCGATATGCTTTGACTTTTCTACAAGTTTTCTTTCCTCCGGATGGTCGCCTAACCATGCAATTTTTCCACTCTCTATGTCATAGATGGCTCCAACAACCTTGAGCTTTTTCTCCTCAATCAAATTACCAATGATTTTGCTTTTCGAAATAATATCACTCATTGTTTGAAATACGTTCTCTTTAATAGTTAAATCTACAATATCATGCTTGTCGGGATGCTCTTTTTGAACTTTTTCAAATGCTGGCTTTATCTTATCTGCTAATTTGGGTAAATTCCCTTCTAAATGAGCTCCACTTGCAACTGCTGTTACTGCTCCGCATTTTGTATGTCCTAAAACAACAAGCGCAGGTGTTCCTAAATGCTCTGTCCCATATTCAATAGTTGCTATTTCATTAACGTCGGCAACATTCCCGGCTATTTTTACAACGAACAGATCCCCAACTCCCTGGTCGAATATCACTTCCACCGGAACCCTCGAATCTGAACAGGCAAGAATTGTTGCAAATGGCTTTTGCCCTTTGTTGGCGGTTTCTTGCCTTCGTTCAAATGTTTGGTTTGGATGAGTGGCTTGTCCTGCAAGAAACCGTTCGTTGCCTTCTCGCAGCTTTTGTAATGCAGCATCCCAGGGTGTTGCCGCCAGATTGCCAACCATTCCCAAAAAGGTGATGGGAATGAGTAGTAAATAATATAAACTTTCCATTTTATCTAATTTTCCTTTAATATTTCTTCATCATAAATAGTTTCAAGTTGCAATTTATGCTTTGCTTCTTCCTGCGACAAACGAATGAAGACGTTACGAGCCTCGCCTTCTACCTCAGCTGCTAATTGCTGATATAAACTCATTGCTCGTTCTTCTCGTTTCATCGCAATTATTAATATTTGCTGAAATGTTATGTCGCTCTCTGCTTCCACATCGTCCATATAATCGCTTATCTGCAGGTTAGTTGGCTGTTCTATTATATTAATTTCGGATGGATTATTTAAGTGATTTTCAAGTATAGTTTTGTGAGAAATTTCCATTTCTTCCAGCTCTTTCAGAAATGCTTTGCTTGATTCATACTTCGCTATGTTTTGCAGCTTCTTGTAAAACTCTATGGCTTCAATTTCTTTATTAATTGCAAATTCAATAATATCTTTTACTTTCATTTTTCGTTTCCTTCTATTTCTTTATATTCATAATCGATCAATGCTCTTTCAAGTTTTTCAATTATTGCTTTCCTTAATTCTTTTGGCTTCTTTATGATTATTGCAGAGCTCCAACTCATCACCCAACTGATGAAATCAGGTCCGATCGGAACTTTCAGTTCCATTGTCAGGCTTCCATCTTCTTCTTCAATAATATTTTGTGATTGATGCCATTTTCGATTAATGAAATAATGCTTATATTCAGGCTTAACTGTTAATACAATACGTTTCGGTTCACCATAAAACACGCCAAATCTGTTCTTTGTCCATTCTTTAAAACTAAATTCCGGTAATTTCTTCTTGTAGTTTTGAACTTCCTCCATTTTTACAATATTATGAAGTGCAAGCGCTATGTGCGAATCGTGTTTGGGCACATAAGCGACGGCATACAACGCTCCGCTGTATGTAAACAAACATCGCAAATTAAGTAATATCTTGTTTATTATACCTTTGCTTGAAGTATTGTAATCTATATTTACCCATTTTTTGTCAACAATAGCATCTATGATGTCTTTTAATTTGTCATTATACTTTGAGTAATCAAAATATCCAATATTTTGATCCCAAAACAAACTTTCAGTTGCATATATCTCATCAGGGGCAAATTTTTCTAATTTATCCACCAGTCTGTTAATATCATCCTCAATCACTGTTCCGCTAAATGTTTTTAAATGTGCTTTTAAAATATAGAACGACAAAATTTCATTATTATCAATTCGCATCATTGCTTCAGCTTTGCGTATTTCCTTTGGAATAAACCATAAATGTTCTTTCCCAACACGCGTAGCATTTACCGTTGGTTCACACTTTTGCAAAAGCAACATATCACGCTGCACAGTTCTTAACGAATGCGGTCCAAATTCCTTGCAAATCATCTCATATGCTTCTGATGTTGTATATTTGTTTCCCATCTGTAGTTTTTTTAACAAAAAAACTATCCTTTTTGCCTGATCTGCCATTCTTTACCCTTGTATTGATAATTTTATTACGATTAAAGTTGGTTAATAATACTGTTTAATTTATAAAAATATCATAAATAATTCAAAAGTATTTTTTAGCTATTGAATATCTACATATTTTTGTATTTATTTCTTATATTGTAAACGAATATATATGAAATTATTATTATATATTACTGTCTCTATGCTACTCGTTTCCTGTGCTTCAACTGTTCGTTTTACTGGTAATCACTCTAATAGTTCTGTAAATACTCAAATTAGTGCTTCTTCTAATACACAAACCAATGATTTGCCTGCTGGTTATACTTTCAGAGGAAAAGCATCTTACTACTCAGATAAATTCCATGGACGCTCAACAGCAAGCGGTGAGATTTTCGACCAAAACAAACTTACTGCCGCTCATCGTTCCTTGCCTTTTGGCACTAAACTTAAAATCAAAAATTTAAAAAATAATCGCTCAGTTGTCGTCCTTATTAACGACAGAGGACCTTTTGTTGATGGCAGAGTTATCGACCTATCCTACGAAGCTGCTCGCCAGCTCGATATGCTCCAGGATGGTATTGCCGAAGTTGAATGCACTATTTTAGAATAATTAAAACTAACTTTCAAATAAATCGTCATATTTAAAGTTTTGTTAATGATTTATTAATAAAAATGAAAAATTATAAATATTTATTAAAAATAAATTCACCGGCAGACCTCAAAACTATTCCTCTGGATGAACTTCCGGTTGTTTGTGATGAAGTCCGAGATTTTATGATAGATACTATCACAAAAACTGGTGGTCACTTCGGTGCTGGTCTCGGTGTTGTGGAACTTACTGTTGCTCTTCATTATGTTTTTGATACTCCTACGGACAAAATTGTCTTTGATGTCGGGCATCAGGGCTATCCTCATAAAATTCTTACAGGTCGTCGGGATTCCCTTCATACAATTCGTCAAAAAGGTGGTCTTTCAGGTTTTTTGAAACCATCTGAATCAGAATACGATGCTTTTGGTGCTGGACACGCCAGCACAAGCATATCTGCTGCCTTGGGTATTGCCACTGCTCGCGACTTAAAAGGGGAAAATTACAAAGTTGCGGCTGTCATAGGTGATGGCTCTATGACTGGTGGGCTTGCTTTCGAGGCAATGAATAATGCTGGCGTCCAAAAAAAAGATATTATTGTTATCCTCAATGATAATAATATGTCTATCGATGCTAATGTTTCTGCTTTTTCTAATTATTTTAATGAGATTTTTGCTTCTTCTACTGTCCAGTCTATCCGAAAAAATGTTTGGGATTTGGCTGGAAAACTCGATTCATTCGGTGATAGGCTACGAAAATTGGCTGGACGTATAGAAGAAGGTATGAAAGCTATCATCACTCCGGGCGCTCTGTTCGAAGCATTTGGTTTTACTTACTTTGGTCCATTTAATGGGCATAATGTTATTAAACTTGTCAAAATACTTAGATTAATAAAAGATCTTAAAGGTCCTATTTTTCTCCACGTAATGACACAGAAAGGAAAAGGATACGGTCCGGCTGAATGTGATATCCATAATCTGCACGCTATAGGCAAAATAGACAAAGAAACCGGTAAATCTCTTTCTGAAAAACCAAATATTCCGCTTTATCAGGATGTTTTTGGCGACACTATGGTGGAACTTTGTAAGCAAAACAAAAACATTATTGCAATTACTGCTGCAATGTGCGAAGGAACTGGTCTCGACAAACTTAAAAATGTTATGCCCGAACGTGTTATTGACGTTGGTATTGCCGAAGGGCACGCCGTTACCTTTGCTGCTGGATTAGCTATACAGGGAGTTATCCCGGTTGTTGCTATTTATTCATCTTTCTTGCAAAGAGCATACGACAATATTATTCACGATGTGGCTCTTCAAAACTTAAAGGTAATTTTTGCTATTGATAGAGCTGGTCTTGTTGGTGCCGACGGTCCAACTCATCACGGCGTGTTTGACATTTCTTACTTGCGAACAATTCCTCATCAAATTATTGCTGCCCCAAAAGATGAACAAGAACTGCGTGATATGCTTTTCTCTGCTATTTACCACTATCCGAATGCTCCTATTGCAATTCGTTATCCTCGTGGCTATGCCCAAGGTGTCCCCGTTAATCCGATGAAACATATTCCATTGGGTAAATCTGAAATCATAAAAGATGGAAACAATCTTGCAATAATTGCATTTGGGAAAATGGTCAGCTATGCACTTAAAGCTGCTGAATTACTCGAAAAAGAAGGAATTTCAGTATCCGTAATAAATGCACGATTTGCTAAACCTCTCGATGAAGATACGCTAAAAGATGTTCTCGGTCGATTTGATTATATTGTTACCATCGAAGAAGGTCAAAAAATTGGTGGGTTTGGTTCTGCTGTGCTTGAATTTGCTAACTGTATTTCTATTAAACCTAATATTTTTGTTCTAGGAATAGATGATGAATTCATTGAGCACGGTTCCCAGGAAGAATTATTAGAAGAAATCGGTTTGGACGAAAAAGGTATTTTTAAGCAAGTGATTGATTTTTTAGAGCAAAATCATTTGTTCGCTCAAAACGATAAATATTATTTTGACAAAAAATAAAAAATGTTTTGCTATTTTATATTTATTCTTTAATTTTGTACTCTATTTTATTGTGAGCAACAATAAAAAATAAAAAAAGACCCCGTAGCTCAGGCGGTAGAGCATTTGACTTTTAATCAAAGGGTCGCGCGTTCGAGTCGCGCCGGGGTCACGTAAAAGCCTTGATTGTCGCAAGGCTTTTTTGATGAAATCGTTCATTGATAATTTGTGTCAAATTTTTATTTGCATAAAATAAAAAAAAACAATAATTTTGTATTCCTAACTTGATGTATGACTGGGACGTCGCCAAGCGGTAAGGCACCGGATTTTGGTTCCGGCATTCGTAGGTTCGAATCCTGCCGTCCCAGCATTTTTAATTTAAACTGTGTTCTATGCACGATTTTAAAATAGCATCGGGACGTTCTAACAAGTTGTTAGCTGATAAAGTTGCAAACCACCTCGGATTGGAGCTCTCCGAAACTCTTGTGCGTAATTTTAGCGATGGCGAAATCTGGGTTAAATTCAACGATAACGTCCGTGGTGTAGATCTCTTTATTATTCAATCTACTTTTGCTCCTGCTGATAATATCCTCGAACTTCTCATGTTGATTGATGCAGCAAAACGTGCTTCTGCTAAACGCGTTACTGCTGTCATCCCTTATTTCGGATATGCCCGGCAGGATAGAAAAGACCAGCCACGCGTTGCTCTCACAGCTAAACTTATCGCTAACTTACTTGAACGTGCCGGGGCAGACAGAATTATTACTATTGACCTGCATTCCTCTCAAATACAGGGCTTTTTCGATATTCCAATGGACCATCTTTATGCTTCGCCGGTTCTTATACGCCAGCTTAAAAAAATTGGTCTCGAAAATGTCACTTTCGCGGCTCCTGATGTTGGTGGTGCAAAAACCGCTCGTTCCTATGCAAAGCGTTTCGGTGGCGATCTGGTCCTTGTTGATAAAAGACGTCCCCAGCATAATGTCGCTGAAATTATGCACATTATAGGTGATGTCAAGGATAAAAATGTTGTGATTGTTGATGATATGATTGATACAGGCACCACATTCGTTAATTGTGCAGAAGCTCTGATGGATAAAGGAGCCTTGCATATTATTGGTGTTTGCGTCCATCCTGTCCTCTCGGGGAATGCTTTGGACAAAATTGATGCTTCAAATGCCGTTTCTAAAGTTTTGGTTACTGATACTATTCCTCTAAAACGTCATTCCGACAAAATCGAAATAGTATCTGTTGCTGAACTACTTGCCGAAGCTATCATTAGAACTCACGACAATCGTTCTATTAGCTCACTGTTTGAAATTGAAAGATAAATTTTATAAATGAGGTTCATTATGAAAGAAGTTGTTCTTAAAGTTAAAAAAAGAGAAGTTGGGAAGCAAAGCCTTAATAAAATTCGTAAAGAAGGTCTTATTCCCGGCGTTTACTATATCAATGGCGAACCAGGCATTCCTGTTGCTACTGATTTCCTTTCACTTCGCAACATAGTTTATACTTCCTCTACTAAATTGATTAAACTTCAAATTGAAGGCGAAGAGCAAACAAAAGATTGCGTTCTAAAAGATATCAAATTTCACCCAGTTACTGATCAAATACTTCATTTCGACCTTCTTGGGCTTAATCCAGAGAAAAAACTTACTGTCGAAGTTCCTGTTGTTGTTAAAGGTCAATCTGTTGGCGTTCGTAAAGGTGGAAAATTACAGCAATCCTTGCATAAAGTTACTATTAAATGCTTGCCAAGGTATTTAGTAGATGCTCTTGAAGTAGATGTAACAAATCTTGATTTAGGTAAATCTCTTCATATTCGCGATTTGTCTTTGGAAGGAATTGAATTCGTCGTCCCCGGTGATACAATCATCGTTGTCTGCAAAGTTCCTCGTGGTGTGCAGATCGGTGCCGAAGCAAATGCATAATCTAATGTTTTCGATATAAAAAAAAACGCCTTGAATTTCTCAAGGCGTTTTTTTATATACCAACTCCAAATCCTATTCCATACACTAATCCAACTTTACTTCCTACTATATCTGCGTTTATCGTTGGAGAAATCGAAAAATTTTGCAAATGAAATGTGTAGTTCCCTCCAAATCTCAACAAAAATTTCACTTTACTTGTTGAATGTATTTCATCGATAATCTCTGTTTGTAATTCTCTGTAAATAATTGATGGTGCTATATTAAATTGCACTTCCTGCCAAGGCTTAATGTTAAATGTTCCTCCAATAATTGCTTCTGTATGCTTTCCAAATGCTCCTTCGATAAATCCACCAACACCGATCATTGTACCCGTGTTGCTGAAATAGTATGTATAATCTATACCTGTGGAAAAACTTATCTTACCGTTATTCAGGCTTGACAATGCTCCTAAAAATAACCCTAAGTGATGGTTATAATTATGCTGTTCTTCTGTCTCTACATCTTCAATTACTTCAAACCAATTATCCTGTGCACATAATTTTTCAGAAATAACTGTAAATAATATTATATGCATTATAATGAATAAACCTTTTTTCATTACTACTTTCCATTTAATCCAAAAATCACTATTTTTATAACAAAGTTTATACCAATTTTTATGAAAAGAAAAGTAATAATTGTAGGTGCCGGGGTTGCCGGAATAAATGCCGCTGTCCATCTTGCAAAAGCAGGAATAAAAGTTCAATTATTTGAAGCAAAAAAAAATATTGGTGGTAGATGCTTCTCTTTTACCGACCCGGCTACTGGAGTCATTATTGACAACGGACAACATATTTTCATTGGAGCATACAATAATTTTTTTGACTTACTTCGCAATTTGAATACTTTCAATTTTGTGCAAGCACAATCCAATTTTGAAATTAATTATATTGACGACAAAGGTTCTGCAAATCTGGCGACAAATCTTTCAAGCGGGAAATTACCTTTGGCTCTTGCATTGCTTACTTTTCGAAAACTAAATTTAAAATCTAAAGTTTCTATTATTAAGCTAATTTTAAAAATAAATAATATTCATATTCCAGCCGAAATTAGTTGCCACGATTTTTTATTACAAAATGGTCAAACGAATTTAGCAATTAAATACTTCTGGGAGCCATTAATTTTAGCTACTTTGAACCAGTCTGTCGAAAAATCGCCAGCAATACTCTTTGCGGAGGTAGTGAAAATTATGTTCAATAGCATTCATAATGCTAAAATTTATTTCTCAACTGTGCCGTTAAGTAAATTACTGCAACCTGTGGATGATTTTTTAAAAACATACAATTCTGAAATTTATACAAATACTGAAATTGCCAAATTAGATGTGAGTGATAAAATAATTACTATTTGTTTAGACAAAATTGGTAATATTTTTTCTGCTGATGCTTTTATTCTTGCCCTTCCGTTTGATAGATTAGCTAAAATATTCAACAATAGTGGAATTAATGATGATTTCAAATCCTTTTTTAATTTTTCACCAATTATTTCATTCTACTTTTGGTCAAAAAGTAAAATAGATTGTTCCGAGATTAATTCTTTAATTGGAACAAAATCCCACTGGCTATTTAATTTGTCTGAAATATCAAATG
>CALGXJ010000180.1 GCA_937936035.1 Eximiradius proteiniborus | reverse complement strand
TTAATGTTGAAGCATTAACTGAAATTACAAAGTCAATATCATTGAATTATTTCAATAGTACAGCTGAAGTAAATTATTTAACTGAACTTGTTTCTAATTTTTACAATTCTCCTTTTATCTCTGAATACAAAGATTTGTTGTTATCATCAAAACGCGAGTTCCATCTCGTAATGCCATTCGAAAGCCATTTTATCGGAGGTATTATTGATTGTCTTGTTGAAAAAAATAGCAACGAAATTGAAATTTGGGACTGGAAAACAAATATTATTCGTCAAAAAAGCGATTTATCAGTTTTACGTGATAAATACCAACTGCAAATGAAAATCTATGCTTTTATCGCGTTTAATTTATTTCATAATGCTAATACAATAAATTGCCGCCTGTTCTTTGTTCGTTCTTCATCCAGATTAAACCAAGAAGATTGGATCGTTACTTTCGAGTTTTCGCGAAACGATTTTGAATTCCTTCGGCAGGAAATAATAGAATTGATAAATAAAACAAATATCTACTTTACAATAACTGATTAATTATTAACTGTAAGAGACACTGAGGCTTGCAAAAAATATAGAGACGCAATGAATTGCGTCTCTATTTAATAAAATCACTACGCGTTTATTTTGCAACTACATACAAAAACTTCCGCTTCCCGACTTTTACCAATCTTTTATTACTTAACTGAATTCTCTGAAAAGGATCATCTGTCTTGTTCTGGTCTACAAGCACTCCGCCTTGCTCTATTAATCGCTTTGCTTCTTTTTTCGATGGTGCAAGTCCCGTAGCAACAAGCAAATCCATTAGTCCCATTTCTGCATTATCAGCCTCGACTTGCATCTCTTCAATTTCATCAGGAAGTTCTTTGTTTTTGAATATTCTCTCAAATTCTTCAAAAGCAGCTTCAGCAGCTTGTTTGCTATGATATAATTCAACTATTTTCATAGCTGTTTCAACTTTTGCGTTTCTTGGATGAACCGTCCCGTCAGCGAGTCCTTTTTCAACAGCTTTCACTTGGTTATCTGGGAAAAATGCTGCATATCTCATATAACGAGTAATTATAGTATCTGGAATAGACATTACTTTCCCGAACATCTCTCTTGGCGAATCAGTAAGTGCAATATAATTATCGAGCGATTTGCTCATCTTTTCCACTCCATCTGTTCCTTCCAGAAGTGGCATTGTTACAATGCATTGTGGTTCTATCCCATATGCTTTCTGTATTTCTCGCCCAACAATTAAATTGAATTTTTGGTCTGTACCGCCTAACTCTACATCGGCTTTAATTTGTGCTGAATCCATTGCCTGAGCAAGTGGGTAGAGCAGTTCGTGAACGCTGATTGGAATACCCGACTTGAAACGCTTCGAAAAATCATCCCGTTCGAGCAATTGAGCAACTGTGTAGCGGGCTGCAAGTTGTATGACATCGCTAAAGCTCATTTTTCCAAGCCAATCTGAATTATAAACAACTTCCAGATTCTCTCTTTTCAAGATTATTGTTGCTTGTTCAAGATAACTTTGTCCGTTGATGCGTGTTTCTTCCAGTGTTGATTGGGGACGAGTTTTTGATTTTCCAGTGGGATCGCCTATCATTGCTGTGAAATCGCCTATGATAAGTATTGCTTTGTGTCCCAGATCCTGAAATTGACGCAATTTGTGCAATACTACAGCGTGTCCTATATGCAAATCGGGACGGCTTGGGTCTGCTCCTAATTTAATATTTAATGGTTTATTGTTTTTTATTGAATTTTCTATTTTGCGAACAAGCTCGTCTTCCGGAAGCACCTCAATTGCTCCATCTCGAATAACATCCATTTGTTCATTTACACTTGGAAACATTTTTTTTCTCTGTTAGTTCAACATCTATTTATTTGAAATTCGCCGTTTAAGTAATGCAAGTTTTCTCATATCGACAGTTTTATCTGCCTCATCTACAATTTCTGTGCGTAATATCTCTTCAATCACATCTTCTAATGTAACCAGTCCTTTCAATTCCCCAAATTCTCCAAAGACAAATGCAATATGACGCCTTTCTTTGATAAACAAATTAAATAATTCGTCAAGTTTCATATTTTTTTCGATGTGTATCAAAGAGCGTTTATCGCATACTTCTCCTACAGTTTTATTCTCATCAACTTTATATCCAATCAGTTCTTTGGAATATAGTATTCCGATAATATTGTCCTTTGTGTTTTCAAAAACAGGAATTCTGCTAAATCCTTTCTCCTTTATCTCCTTTAGCAGATTATCATCAATTATTCTACTGGCTTCAAGGGCAAAAATAACCGTTCTTGGTGTCATAATATCGCTGACTGACTTATGAGAAAAAGACAACGCACCAATCAGAAATTTTTCCTCGTCTTCGTCAATATCAGAAAATGGGGAATCCTCGTGATGCTTTATTATTTCCTGAAATTCTTCTCTTGAATATACTGTTGGTCTTTCTGCTCCCAGAATTTTATCTAAAATGAAAGCCATTGGAGCTGCAATAGGGTAGAATAATATAATAAAAATCCACACTAACCAGAAAAATGTTGATGTAAACAAAAATCCATAACGTGCAGCAATTGCCTGCGGAACCATTTCACCTATTATAAAAATAAGACCGGTTGCAATGGTTCCTGCAACCACTCCCGAAGCTATTGAGTTTAAAAAAATTGCCAATACAGCATTTGTCGCAACGTTTCCCAGTAGCAAAGTGCTTAAAAGCAAATTTGAACGTTTTCTCAGCGGAAGGATTCTTTTTGCTCTTTTATTGCCAACTTTAACTTTGTTTTCTAAGTCTGTTAAGTTTATGCTGAAAAATCCTATCGTGAGTCCTGAAAAAAAAGCCGAAAATAATACTAATATTGCTATTATCGCTAAATCACTCATTTTTATGTTTCTTAATTAAAACTAAATTTTTCAAAAAACAAAAATAACAATATTTTTTGTTGTTATGAAAATTCTTTTAATCTGTCTAAAAATGAACCCCGGATTAAGCCCGGGGTTTAAT
>CALGXJ010000179.1 GCA_937936035.1 Eximiradius proteiniborus | reverse complement strand
AACTCCTTGCCGAACGCTCCAAAGAATTAAATTGCTTGTATTCAATTGAAGAAGTATTAAGTAAACCCCAACTCACTTTAGATGAAATATTAGGAAAAATTTCTATTATCTTGCCCGAAGCCTTCCGCTTCAATAAGGATTGCAAAGTTAAAATTTCTATAGACAACAAATTTGCCGCAACCAACTGTTTTAAACTCACTAAAAAAATAATTCGCGAAACTATATATGAACAAAATAAACCTGTCGGTGAAATTGTTGTAGCATACGATAATGATAATTATGAGTTCCTCGACGAAGAAAAACGACTTGTTAAAACACTTGCTGACAGATTTGGTCATTTCCTTCTTTATTCCAAATTGAAGAAATTATTTGCCGAAGCAGAAGAAAATGGCGATTTGACTAAAAAAGAATGGTTCGTCGTGCTTGATATTATCAAAAAAACCGACCAAAATTTGTTCTCTATCATCTCTCGCAAAATGCTCAACAACCTTTTCTGCAAAGGTATCGAAGAATCTAAACA
Source organism: Eximiradius proteiniborus (assembly GCA_937936035.1). Lineage (GTDB taxonomy): Bacteria > Bacteroidota > Ignavibacteria > Kapaibacteriales > UBA2268 > JAKIZO01. Next base: position 3,740 of record CALGXJ010000179.1, on the reverse strand, counting down.
ACTTTTCGCTAAATTAGGAACAAATGTTGATATTCAATCATCTACTGCTGAACAAAATCGTCCAACAAAAAAACAAGTTCTCGAAATATCATTCTATCTTGGTAATGAAATTTTCGAAGTTGCCGCAAAATATTTATCTGATGACGAAATTCTTGCACTTGTCCAAAAATGGATTTATGAAGATAAATCCCATTTCCTTATCAAAGCTCTCGCTAATTTAAATACACCACTGCCCGAAATTGCGGATGCAATTCGCCGCTTCTACAATATTAATCCTATATCTATTAAAGAGATTACAACTCCTTTGCATAAAGGTATTCTGGTTGCCTTAATTCGACGATTTCTTACTGACCAACTCGAATATATTGAAATTGCTAAAAATTACATTAATATCTCAGATTTTTACGATATTCTTCAAAATATGATTTTTACCACCGAAAGTCACGGCAAACTCGGTGGAAAGAGTGCCGGAATTTTGCTTGCTAAAAAAATTGTGGACAAACTTCAGGACGAAGAGGGACTTTTCAAAAATATTAAAACGCCCAAAACCTGGTATATTACCTCCGACGGACTTATGGCATTCCTCAACTACAACAATTTGGAAGATATTATAGAACAAAAATACAAGCCTCTCGAAGAAATTCGTTACGAATATCCACATATTATTCAGGCATTCAAAAACTCGCATTTCCCTCAGGAAATTGTAAATGGGCTTTCAAATGCCTTGGACGATTTCGGCGACCACCCAATAATTGTTCGCTCTTCAAGTCTGCTCGAAGACCGCTTGGGTTCTGCTTTTGCCGGCAAATATAAAAGCTTGTTCCTGGCAAATCAGGGTAGCAAAAAAGAACGTCTCGAAGCATTGCTTGATGCTATTGCCGAAGTTTATGCCTCAACTTTCAGCCCCGACCCGATTGGCTACCGCACCGAACGCCAATTACTCGATTTCAACGAAGAAATGGGTATTATGATTCAGGAAGTTGTCGGCAAGCGTGTTGGTAAATACTTTTTCCCTGCTTTTGCCGGCGTAGCTTTTAGCAACAACGAGTTCCGCTGGTCTCCCCGCATCCGTAGGGAAGACGGACTTGTTCGACTTGTACCAGGTCTTGGAACCCGCGCAGTTGACCGTATAGGTAACGACTACCCAATCCTTGTGGCTCCCGGCCAGCCCGATTTGCGAGTGAACATTACTTTTCAAGATGTCATTTCCTATTCTCCTAAATATATTGATGTCATCAATTTGGAAAAAAATACTTTCGAAACTATTTCTATCGACTCTCTTATTAAATCTGTCGGGAACTCATACCCTATGATTAACGAGGTCTTCTCAATCATTGAACAAAATCATATTAAGCATCCATTCGGACTTGGTATCGACACAAATCGGGATGAAATAGTTGTTACTTTCGAAAATTTAATATCAAAAACGAAATATATTAAACAAATTAATAAATTACTGAATGAAATCAGTAGAATATTGAAAACTCCTGTTGATATAGAGTTCGCTTGCGATGGCGATAGCCTCTATCTATTGCAGTGCCGTCCTCAAAGCTCTGCGCTGGAAGGTGTTGCCGCACAAATTCCTTCGAATATCCCACCCGATAAACTTATTTTCTCCGCAAACAAACATATTTCAAATGGCAAAGTTAGTGATATCACTTATATTGTTTATGTCGATCCGGAAGCATACGCTCATCAGGAAAGCCTTGAAAAACTAAAGGACATTGGACGTGCCGTCAGCAAACTAAATAAACTACTTCCAAAACGAACATTTATTCTTATGGGACCAGGTCGTTGGGGTAGCCGCGACGATATCCGTCTGGGTGTAAAAGTTACCTATTCAGATATTAATAACACTGCTGTCCTTGTCGAAATTGCAAAAAAGAAAGGTAGTTACGTCCCCGATTTGTCTTTCGGAACTCACTTCTTTCAGGATTTGGTAGAATCCCAAATAAGATATATTCCTCTTTACCCTGACGAAGACGGAGTTGCTTTTAATTACGACTTTTTCTACAAAACTGAAAATACACTGTCGCGATGGTGTCCCGAATACGAACATTTGCAAGATGTGCTCAAAGTCATTAATGTTCGTGAAGCAACTAACGGATTAGTCCTTCGAGTTCTTATGAATGCAGACGAAAATCTTGCAGTTGCAATGCTTGCCGATCCAATGGTTGTCGAAAAAACTGAAATTAAACTCTCAGAACTTACTTTCAACGAAATTGGTTCCGACGAACCTCTCCAATGGAGAAAACGTATGATTGATAGTATTCTCGAGCACCTCGATCCTGTTCGTTTCGGTGTCAAAGAACTCTATCTCTATGGTTCTGTCTTCCTCGGAAATGCAACTGCAAAATCAGACATTGATTTCATTTGCATATTTCAGGGCTCCGAAGAGCAGAAAAAAGAGCTGAAAATCTGGATAGAAGGCTGGAATCTTGCTCTTAGTCGTATTAATTACAATAAGACTGGTTTCAAACTCGATCGCTTAATTGATTTTACAATTCTTACCGAAAAAGAACTTGACCATCAAAAATACTATGCTGAACTCGTTGATCAAACCAAAAATAAATCAAAAAAATTGCGTCTGTTAGGTGAAAACATTTAAAAACATATTTATGTCTTGTCCGTCAAAAATAAGATTAATCAATTTATTGAAGGAGAAAAAAAATGTCCAGCAAGTTTTATGAATTATTAGGCGACAAAGCTGAATATTATCTCGGATTTAATAATCCAAAAATTACAAAAGAATCGCTCACTCTGCCTTCATCCGATTTTGTAGACAAAGTTTGGCTGAATTCTGACCGCAATAATCGTGTAATTGGTAACTTACAATGGATTTATAATCACGGACGCCTTGCTGGCACCGGATACCTTTCTATCTTGCCTGTCGATCAAGGTATTGAACATTCTGCCGGGGCAAGCTTCGCTAAAAATCCTCAGTATTTCGATCCTGAAAATATTGTCCGTCTTGCAATCGAAGGTGGTTGCAACGCTGTTGCTTCAACTTATGGTGTCTTAGGGCTTGTTGCACGCAAATATGCTCATAAAATTCCATTCATTGTCAAAATCAATCATAATGAATTACTCACTTACCCGAACGAATTCGACCAGGTGCTTTTTGGAACAATTGACGAAGCTTACAATATGGGTGCTGCTGCCGTCGGTGCTACTATTTACTTTGGCTCTGACCAATCACGCCGCCAAATCGTTGAAATTGCCGAAGCATTCCAATATGCTCACGAACTCGGTATGGCTACCGTTCTTTGGTGCTATCTCCGCAATCCTGAATTCAAAAAAGATAAAGATTATCACGTTTCTGCAGACTTAACCGGTCAGGCTAATCATCTTGGTGTTACTATCGAAGCCGATATTATTAAGCAAAAACTTCCTGAAAACAATGGTGGCTATTTAGCTCTAAATATGGGTGGCTCCTCCTACGGTAAAATAGACAAACGCGTTTATTCTGAACTTACAAGCGACCATCCAATCGATCTCACTCGCTATCAGGTTGCTAATTGCTATATGGGCAAAGTTAGCTTGATTAATTCCGGTGGTGCAAGTGGTGATAACGATTTCGTAGAAGCTGCCATTACTGCTATTGTCAATAAACGTGCAGGTGGTGCTGGACTTATCTCTGGTCGCAAAGCCTTCCAGCGGCCTATGGACGAAGGTGTAAAACTTCTTAATCTAATTCAGGATGTCTATCTCGATAAAGAAATTACTATTGCTTGATCTGT
>CALGXJ010000178.1 GCA_937936035.1 Eximiradius proteiniborus | reverse complement strand
ATACTTTCATTTGGATACACTTTTCCATTGCTTTATGATTTCTTTTACTATAATGTTCCATATTTCAACAAGTTTAGAGCACCTTCGATGATACTTGTGTTGGTTCATTTTGCGTTACCAATTTTAGCTGCATATGGAATAAAGGAAATAATTGGTATAAGAGAAAACCTTACGTCAAAAGATAGGAAAGCATTAAATATTTTAGTTGGAATAAGCGGACTGCTTCTAATTTCTGGTTTTGTTTTCTCCGCAATATTTCAAACAACATATCAGGAAGCAGTTGCCGCATCAAAATACGGTAAACAGATGATACAGGCATATGGCGAGGCAACTTTTGCAGAAATTAGTAACTTTATTTTTGATGAAATGATTGCTGACTGGTATCGAGTAGGAATAATTGCATTAATTGGAAGCATTCTAATTTACGCATATTCGCTAAGAAAAATTTCAAGTAGTATATTTTCTATTGGTTTGTTTGTGTTGATAGCTATTGATTTATGGCAGGTTAGCTACAGACCAATGGAAGTTGCCGAGAAGAAAGCAGATAAAATAATGTTCCAAAAAACAGATGTAATAAACTTTTTGCTCGAAGACAAAAGCAAATTTAGAATTGCCGATTTTACCTCACAGATAGTTAATTTACCTGCATATTTCAGGCTCGAATCAGTTAATGGATATCACTCTGCTAAATTAAGAATTTATCAGGATTTGCTGGATGTTGCAAATCAAGGTTCCACCTCACAAGTAACAAATCCATTTTTATGGAACTTGCTGAATGTAAAATATGTAATTACACCACAACAAATAGGTGGAATGCAACCAATTTTCCAATCACAGCAAACAGGTGTATTTGTATATTTTAATGCCGGATACACTCCGAGAGCATATTTTGTTGATTCAGTTGAAGTTATGAAGAATATTGATATATTAAATAGAATAAAAGACGGTGCTTTTGACCCAAGAAAAGTTGCTTTCTTAGAAAAAGAGTTACCTAAAAAATTATCAAAGAATCCAGAAAACAGCATTGTTAAAATAAAAAATTACCAAAATGAATACATAAAAATAGAAACGGAAAATAGTTCTGATAATTTATTAGTGCTATCCGAAATTTATTATCCAGCAGGTTGGAAAGCATATATAGATGGAAATGAAACAGAAATATTGAAAACAAATTATGCTTTGCGTTCAGTATTTGTTCCCGCCGGGAAACATACAGTAGAAATGAAATTTGAATCCCCTGCTTTTGAAAAAGGAAAACTGATAAGCACTGCATTGAATATATTTGTAGTAATACTTCTTGGGCTTGGTTTTTTCATAGAAATAAGAAGGCGAAAAAAATCAAAATTAGTTAACTAGTAAAAATGAATGATTTAAATGTAAAATATAAGGTACAGAAATTAATAGTTTCTGTATCTATTATTTTGTTGTTGTGCAAATTATTAGCATATCAGATAACAAATTCCGTGGGTATTTTGACAGATGCATTAGAAAGCATAGTCAATGTAGTCGCAGGATTACTGAGCTTAGTAAGTATTTCTGTTTCAATCAAACCGAAAGATGATACTCACCCATTTGGTCACGGCAAAGTTGAACTGCTTTCAGCCTCTGTGGAGGGTATGCTAATAGCTGTAGCCGGATTTATTATTATATATGAAGCAGTGTATAGACTTTTTGTGCCGAGTGAAATACAGAAGCTTGACATAGGTATTATTATTATTGCAATAGCAGGGCTTATTAATTATATAATTGGTGGATACAGCATCAAAGTTGGTAAAAAAGATAATTCGATAGCACTAATTGCTGGCGGAAAGCATTTGCAATCGGATACATACTCAACAATCGGACTTGTAATTGGGCTTGTAATTCTTTACTTTAGCAAGTTACAATGGCTTGATAGCATAATTGCAATTGTGTTCGGCTCAATAATTGCAATTACAGGAATAAAGATATTAAGAAATACTGTTGCAAATTTGATGGACGAAGCAGATGCTTTGCTGCTTAATGAATTTCTGGAAATTATTAACAGAAACAAACAAAATGACTGGATAGATATTAAAAATACAAGAATTTTGAAGTATGGGGATACCTATCATATTGATTGTGATTTAATTGTACCTTGGTATTACAACATTAACCAGGCAACTGAACTGACCGAAAAAATGAAAAAAATATTAAATGATAATTTTAAGGAATATATTGATTTAGCTGTGCATATTTTCCCGTGTAAAAGAGAGAATTGCAAGCATTGTGTAATATCTGAATGCCAACACCGCTTAAATGCGTTTGAGGAAAAAAAGAATTGGACAATAAAGCAAATAATTCGTTTTAAATAATTTCATTTTTTAGATGCTACTAAATACAATTATTTAAATATTCAATACGTTATAAATATATGAATAATTTGGAATATTAAATGAGTAAATTTGTAATTAAGATAGCCATAGGAACAATTATTGGTGGGATTTTAGGGTATATATATTATTATTTTATTGGATGTAATGGGGGTTGCCCAATATCTTCGAATTGGATGATTTCTGTTTTATATGGTGCATTTTTCGGATCAATTATTGCAACACCAACAAAAAGAGGAAAGGATGGAAAAAATAACTAAAAGCACTTATATCGAAGAAATTTTAGAAATCAAGCCACAAGCTGTATCGTTTCTTCTTGATAAAGGTATAGCCTGTCTTGTATGCGGAGAACCTTATTGGGGAACAATAGAAGAACTTGTATTAAAGAAAGGGTATAGTGAAGAAGAACTGGAGCAATTCATTGAAGAACTCAACAGATTGCCCCAAAAATAAGTTGATATATTTTTCGTTATTAAGAAAAAAATGGTGCGAACGTGAAATCTATAAAAGTTGTTATCGGAGGAGAGGAATATAGTTTAATTGGAGAAGACGAGGAACTCATTATTCGGTCGGCAAATGAAGCAAACAGGTTGATAAATGAAATCAGAGCTAAATATGATAAAGAGTTGCCGATGCTTACAATTACAACATTAGCATTGGTTAATTCAATCGAAACAATGGAAATAGAAAAACGAAAATTGGAAGAAGAAAAGCTTTTTTTGATGGAAGAATTGGACAGGATGAAAGATTTTTTGGGAAATTATATTAAACAAAATGCAGAAAATCAATAGTTCTTTGTAATTCGGTCGCATCATACAAATATTGTCGATGAAGAACTAATAGTATAACAATAGGGAGCTAAGCTCTCGCCGGCAATGGAAGGCCTCAACCTCTTCGGAGGTAGCAAAAAATGCTCAGTGGAACCCAGACCCGGTAAGGATAGCACCCACTGTGTGTTGGAGAGGTTCTTCTGCACACAATTATCCTGTATGATGCGGCTTTTTTAATAAATGAATACTTGATTAAAAATAAGTAATGTAATTTTTTCAATTGGATATTTTAATATTTTAAATTAAATTGTAGTTTAGGTTTAATTAAATTTTTAGTGAGTTAATTTTTTTTAATTTTAGGGTATTTTATTGAAGAAACGAAATGAAAAAATCAGATATTAAATATATAAAAATCAACTGGATAATTGGACTATTGGAAAAAGGACAATCAGCTTCAATTATTTCATTTATTATCGTTTCTCAATAAAATCCCACAATTATCAGTAGTTATTATTAGTCATATTTAGGGAGAATTGAAGATGAGCCCAATTATTATCATTGTGGCGAGTATAGTTGGATTGATTGCGGGATTTGCGGCTGCCTATTTTGTTGCTACTAAAATGTCCGCAGCAAAAATTCAACAAGCCGAAGAAAGTGCTAAAAATATTCTGAAAGATGCAGAAAAAGAAGCAAACAACATTAAGAAAGAAAAAATAATAGAAGCAAAAGAAGAATGGCACAAAAGAAAACTCGAATTTGAAAACGATGCACTCGCAAAACGTCAAAAATTACAACAAATGGAAAAGCAGCTTAAATCAATTGAAGATGATTTAAAGCGTAAAGAAAACGATTTGAATAAAAAAGAAAATGAAGTTAAAAATTACGAAGAAAATTTAAAGAAAAAAGAAACCGAACTTACTGAAAAAGCAAAAGATATTGATACTATCATTGCTGAACAGATGAAGAAATTAGAATCGATTGCCGGACTATCGTCTGAAGAGGCAAAAAAGCAATTGATGGAAGCTATGATAAACGACGCAAAACAAGATGCCGCAAATACAATCAGACAAATCCGTGAAGAAACTAAATTAAAAGCAAATCAGGAAGCACAAAACATAATTGTTCAAGCTATTCAGCGAACAGCTTCTGACCATAGCGTTGAAACAACCGTTTCGGTTGTTACGCTTGACAGCGACGATATGAAAGGAAGAATTATTGGACGAGAAGGTAGAAATATTCGTGCTTTTGAAGCAGCGACGGGCGTTGATTTAATTATTGATGATACTCCTGAAGCAGTGGTTATTTCCGGTTTTGACCCATTCAGACGAGAAGTTGCTAAAAAAGCATTAGAAAAATTGATGCTCGATGGTCGCATTCATCCGGCACGTATTGAAGAAGTAGTTGAAAAAACTAAGAAAGAACTTGAAGAAGAAATAATAAAAGTTGGCGAAAGTGCATTATTAGAGCTTGGGATTCATAATATGCACAAAGAGCTTGTTCGATTAGTCGGGAAGATGAAATATCGTTCGAGCTATGGGCAGAATTTGCTTAATCACTCGATAGAAGTTGCTAATTTATGTGGTATTATGGCTTCCGAACTTGGGCTTGACCCTCAAATTGCTAAAAGAGCTGGATTGCTGCACGATGTTGGTAAATGTGTAGACAAAGAAACAGAAGGACCTCACGCATTGATTGGGTTTGAACTTGCGAAAAAGTTTCGTGAAAATCCAAGTGTTTGCAATGCGATTGGTGCTCATCACGAAGATATTGAGATGGAAACTCCTTATGCAGTGCTTGTGCAAGCATCTGATAGTATCAGCGGTGCTCGTCCTGGTGCACGTCGTGAATCTCTCGAAAATTATGTGAAACGGTTGCAAAAGCTTGAATCAATAGCTGAAAGTTTCGAAGGTGTTGGCAAAACTTTTGCTATTCAAGCAGGACGTGAAGTTCGTGTAATCGTAGAACCTGAAAAAGTTGATGACAATACTGCTGATATTTTGGCAATTGAGATTGCAAAACGAATTGAAAATGAAATGGAATATCCGGGGCAAATTAAAGTAACTGTAATAAGAGAAAAACGAAGTGTAAGCAT
>CALGXJ010000177.1 GCA_937936035.1 Eximiradius proteiniborus | reverse complement strand
ATTCAGTTCCGTTTATTTTCATACAAACTATGTTAATTAATAATGAATTATTGTTAATTATCAAAAAACGTTCAACTCTTGTTTTTAACTTATTGTATTTAATCGTAATTTTGTTTTTTTGATTTGGGAGAAAAAATGAACGAAACTTACAAAGCCTCAGGAGTAAACATAGAAGCAGGCGAAGAATTGGTTAGTAGAATAAAACCTCTTGTAAAAACAACTTTCAACGAAAAAGTTCTCTCTGAAATCGGACTTTTCGGCGGGCTTTACGAAGCAAAATTCGAAGGCTATTCCGAGCCGGTGCTTGTTGCAAGCACCGACGGGGTCGGAACAAAGCTGAAAGTTGCTTTCGCTGCCAACAAGCACGACACTGTCGGGCAATGCCTTGTTAATCACTGCGTTAATGATATTCTTGCCTGCGGTGCTAAACCTTTGTTCTTCCTTGATTATTTTGCTACCGGTCGGCTCGAACCATCTGTTGCCGAACAGGTAATCTCAGGGTTTGTAAAAGCATGCCGTGAAAATTCTACTGCACTTATCGGTGGCGAAACTGCCGAAATGCCTTCAATTTACTCTGACGGCGAGTATGACATTAGCGGAACAATTGTTGGCGTTGTCGATAAATCTAAAATTGTAAATGGTAGTTCTGTGCAATCGGGTGATGTTCTCATCGGCTTACCATCAAACGGACTTCATACGAATGGTTATTCTCTTGCCCGCAAGGTCCTTTTCGCTAAATATAAAGTTGATGATTATATCGAAGAATTAGGCTGCTCCTTAGGTGAAGAACTTCTTAAAATCCATCGCTCGTATTTGCACGTTGTTCATCCTATGGCTGAAAAAGGCCTTGTAAGCGGTATCTCTCATATTACTGGCGGTGGTATTGTTGGAAATACTTCCCGTGTTGTTCGTAAGCCTCTCGAATTAGAAATTTTCTGGGATAGCTGGCAACGTCCACCAATTTTTCAACTGATTCAAAAAGTTGGAAATGTTCCCGAAGAAGAAATGCGGCAAGTATTCAATTTAGGTATCGGCATGATTTTGATAACATCCGAGCAAAATGCTTATAGCATTATGGATGTCCTCAAAGACGAAAAACCCGTATTTATTGGTAGAATTAAATAGAGAACCAAATGAGAAGAAGAACCAAAATCATTTGCACTATTGGTCCGGCAACCGCAAATGTTGAAAAACTTGTCGAACTTGTCCAAAACGGGATGGATATTGCCCGGCTTAATTTTTCTCACGGCACTCACCAGCAACATCAGGAAATCTTTGCCAATATCAGACGTGCCGAAGAAATTACAGGCAAACCTATTGCTGTTATGCAAGATTTGCAGGGTCCTAAAATTCGCACCCGAAATGTGCGAAATGGAATTGTTTTTCTTTCCCCCGGCAGCGAATTTATTATTACTGCCGACGAACTCGAAGAAGGCGACGAAAACCGCGTTTCCACTACCTACAAAGACCTTGTAAAAGAAGTTTCTCCTGGCAACACTCTTCTTCTCGATGATGGTTATCTGATCCTGAAAGTTAAGCAGGTGGTCGGCAACGATATAATTACCGAAGTTATTAAAGGTGGAAATTTAAAGAACAACAAAGGAATTATTGCTCCGGGTGTGAAATCTTTCGCTCCTTCTCTCTCGGAAAAAGATATCGAAGACTTGAAATTCGGATTAGAGTTAGGTGTTGATTATGTTGCTTTGTCCTTTGTCCGTTCCGCAAAAGATGTAATCGAACTCAAAACTGCAATGAAGATCTTCAAAAAAAAGGTTGGAATAATCTCGAAAATTGAGCGCTACGAAGCCTGCGAACGTATTGATGAAATTATCGAAGAATCAGACGGAATAATGGTTGCCCGCGGTGATCTCGGGCTCGAAACTCCTGCCGAAGAAGTACCCGTTCTCCAGAAAAACATCATTAAAAAATGTAATTACTACGGCAAGCCCGTTATCGTTGCTACACAAATGCTTGAATCAATGATTACAAATCCCCGCCCAACCCGTGCCGAAGCAAGCGACGTAGCTAATGCCGTTATCGACGGAACCGATTGCGTAATGCTTAGTGGCGAAACCAGCACCGGAAGCTATCCCTGCGAAGCCGTTAATTATATGGATAGAATTATTCTCACCGCCGAGAAAAATTTCCATCGTATGCTCGAACCGCGAATTGTCCCAAGCGACGAACGCCATAATTTTTCTGATGCGCTCTCGAAAGCCTCCTGCGAGATCGCTTCTCAAGTGAATGCTTCCGCTATTATTGCTATGACTACCAGCGGTTTCACCGCAATTAATATCGCTAAATATAGACCTCGTCAGGAAATTATTGCCTTCACCGAACTTAAAGAAACTCAACGAAAACTTGCTCTTATCTGGGGTGTGCGTTCTTTTTGGCTCGAGGAACTCAATAATTCCGACGATATTGTAAATACTATCTGCAATTTCCTTGTTGATAATAACATTTTCGAAAAAGGCGAGAAAATTATTTTTGTTACCGGAACTTCCGAAAAAACATCACTTCCGGAAAATGTTGTTAAAATTATGAAGTTGTAATCTTTAACTACAAAGTTGCTCGTTCCGGTTTGAAAATTAACACCTTTGTTGTTTCATGCGAATAGCAGTGCTATTCCAATAAATGCAACAATTGCACCAGTAACTGAAATTAAAGTTAATTTTTCTTTATATACAATTCTTGTCATTGGAAGAATCATTACAGGAACCGTAGCAAGCAATGTCGAGGCAATCCCAAGCTTGGTGTGTGAAATTGCGAAAAAGCTAAGCGTTATTCCAAGATATGGTCCGATTATCGAAGCAATTGATATTTGCTTGAAGGATTTTTTGTCTCTGCTGTATAATTTGAAAGGGTTTACATATCTTTTCAGCAAAACCCCCAGAGGGAGAAACAACAGGACTGAGGTAGATATTCTGTAAAAAGTCGCTGTGAAACTATGTATGTAGCTATCATTGAAAGCGTATTTTGCAAAGATTAGTCCTCCCGCTTGGCCTAACGCCGAAATAAATGCAAAAAGCACCCCCGGCAATGTTACTTTAAAATTCATTGGGTTGTCGTTTCGTGGCTTTTCTGTTACAACAAGAATTATTCCCAAAAGAGTTAGAAAAATTCCAATAATGCTGATAAATGGGAGCTTTTCCCCAAACAAAATAAACGCTAATATTGCTGCAAATGCCGGATTAAAAGAATAAATGAGCAAGCTTATACGCGGTCCCATCTCACGAAATGCTCTGAATAATGCAGTGTCGCCGATTATCAAGCCTACTATTCCACTCCCGATTAGGTATAACAATTGGTTTTTCGTGCAATTGAAAGAAATTCCTGCTGCCAGCATAGTAATTGCAATAAATACTGCTGCAAGTGTCATCCTGTCTATATTGAGTTGAATACTGCCAATTCGCTTGACTGCCGATGTAAATAAAAACGAACCTGCCGCCCATAAAAAAGCTGCTGTTAATGCCGCTATTTCGCCCCAATACATAAAATTCTCCTAAAAAAAAAGCGAAAACCCCCGCGTTTTCGCTCATATAAAAAACACTGTCTTAAGCTAAATTACTTTGCTAATTCTTTAATCATTGCTGCGTAGCCTTTCTTATCCAAAGTTTTTAATGCTCGGGCAGTAGCTTTGATTGTTATCCAACGTTTTTCCTCAGGCAACCAGATTCTCTTCTTTTGCAAGTTCGGTAGAAAACGTCTGCGTGTTTTGTTGTTAGCGTGCGACACATTGTTGCCAGTCATCGGACCAACGCCTGTAAGCTCACATCTTCTTGCCATTTTTTATCTCCAAATAAGTTATTTCATTTTCAATAGAAAACAAAAATACAATTTTTTCAAAATTTTCCCAAATTATTTTTTTTCTTGATTTTTTTATGTCCAAAAGAAAAGACTGTTTCTTTTCGTATTCAGACAACTGACTTACAATGTATCGTATCGTCTCAATGTCTGTATATTCAACATTACTAAGAAATCAAATTCTTTAAAATTAAATTTATCAAATTTATTATTAAGTTGAATAAGAACGAAAAAATAGTTAATTTAATAATTAATATATAATTTAACAGGAAAAAGTTGCATTACCGGTTATCATACGAACAACACGATAAATTAGCTCTAAAAGCTGAACCAAATAAAATGAGTTCAGTAAGCAAACAGGCTGATGTGAAGCTTAGCTTAATTATTCCTACTTTTCAGGAAGAAAAGCTAATCGAAGAACAATTAAGAAGATTTACGCCTGAAATACGCAAAAAATATAATTTCGAACTTATTGTTTCCGATGGTGGTTCTACCGATAAAACTGTCGAGATTGCCCGGAAATACTCCGATAAAATAATTCTTCACGATAGTTCCAAACGCCAGACTATTGCCGCCGGTAGAAATAACGGGGCTTCGATTGCTTCCGGTGATGTCCTGATTTTTCTTAATGCCGATTCTTATCCTGCCGATTTAGATAAATTCTTCTCTGAAATTTTGAAATGGGCAAATGATAAATCCGGCAATTGCGGTGCTATTGCTTGCTATGTGAGCGGTTTTCCTTCCGAAATCCGTTTCAAAGATAAAGTTTTCTACTTTCTTCATAATCAATATGTTGCCTTTCTCAATTTTATTGGGCTTGGTATGGGGCGTGGCGAGTGCCAGATTGTTCGGCGAAACGTTTTCGAGCGGGTGGGGGGCTACAATAGTGAAATTGTTGCCGGCGAAGATTTCGATTTGTACCGTCGCATTAATAAAATAGCTAAGGTAAAATTCTGCCGTAATATTGTTGTGCTCGAATCTACCCGCCGTTTCAGAAAATATGGCTATTTCAAAACTTTGCTCTATTGGGGACTTAATGCTGTAACTGTTATGATTTTCAATAAGTCCATTACCAAAGAATGGGAAGCTGTCAGATAATTTGTTCTATTAATCGTGGTTTGTTTAATTAATCGTTGAAATGTTATGAAAAGGCTTATCTACCTGCTTATTTTTGTGCCTTATGTTGTATTTACTCAGAATATTGCCAAAATCAGTGGGAATTTCCAACTCGAAGCCCAAACTTATAAAAAAGATAGTGTTATCGGTGCGCCCGATGTCAAAGAGAAAATCCTTTCTAATGGTTTTCTGAATCTAAACTACACTCTTGATAATTTTAACGCTGGTTTGCGTTACGAAGCTTATCTCAATCCAATACTGGGATACGACCCACAATATAAGGGTTATGGCATCTCTTATCGTTATGCTTCGTGGAGCAACGACTTCCTTTCTGCTACAGTTGGGGATTTCTACGAGCAATTCGGTAGTGGAATGATTTTCCGTGCTTACGAAGAACGTGCATTGGGCATAGACAATGCTGTCGAAGGTTTTCGGGTAAAGCTGCGTCCGTCCGATGGCTTGGAAATTACCGGGCTAATTGGTAAACAGCGAATTTTCTGGGGCAAAAGTGATGGTATTGTTCGCGGTGGCGATTTCAATCTTGCTCTTAATGAGTTCGCTAAATTAGAACTCCCTTTCGATATTAAACTTGGTGGAAGTATTGTTAGCCGCTATCAAAAAGATGACGACCCATTTCTGCGTTTGCCGGAAAATGTGCTTGCTTATTCCATAAGATTTGGGCTTTCAGGCAGTAGTATTCTGTTTGATGCCGAATTCGGCTACAAATACAACGACCCTAATACTACAAATAACAACTTTTATAATAATGGTTATGGCTTATCGCTTAATGGTTCCTATTTTACCAAAGGATTTAGCTTTGCTCTCTCTGCTCATAAACTTGATAATATGGATTTCCGTTCCGATAGGTCGGCTGCCGGCAATAATCTTACTCTGAGCTATATTCCTCCAATCAACAAACAAAGTCCTTATAAACTTCCCAATATGTTCCCATTTGCTACAAAACTAAATGGCGAAGCTGGCATCCAAGCTGAAATTAATTATGTTTTGCCAGCTTCTTCTGTATTGGGCGGCAAATATGGAACAAATATTAACATTAATTTCTCTCGCATCCAATCAATCGATACAACTCACACAAGTCAATATAAATACAATTCAGATTTATTTGCAATTGGCGATAGATTATTCTATCAGGATTTTACTATTAACTTTTCTAAGAAATTCTCATCCAAATTCGAGGGTAGTCTGTCCTATATTAATATTATTTACGACAAAGACATCTTGGAAAACGAAGGTGCCCCAAAATATGGAAAAATCAAAGGAAACTTCTTGATTATGGACGGCACTTATAAAATTGACGACAAAAACGCGATTCACTTCGAATTGCAACATCTTTGGGCAAAACAGGATTCTTCCGCACACCTTGGCGATACTCGTTATGGAAACTGGATTTCTGCTCTGCTCGAATACTCGGTTTCCCCTTCGTTTTATTTCTCAATCAGCGACGATTACAACTATGGAAATGAATTCGATGACTTGAAAATACATTACTACTCCGCTTCTTTCACTTATGTTGTCGGCTCAAACAGAATTCAGCTCTCTTACGGAAAACAAAATCAGGGTGTTATCTGTGTTGGTGGCATTTGCCGCAGAGTGCCGGCTTCTAATGGCTTTTATCTTTCGATTAGTTCATCTTTTTAAGGAGATTGCTATGAAAACAATAAATATTCTGGTGTTCGCTTTTTTGTTGATTTTCGCTGTTTCTTGCGACCAGATTACTGGCGATGTTAATGAAATTCCGAATATTGATACTTCATCGAACAATGTAGTCCGGAAAGTGCTCCTGGAAGATTTTACAGGCTACACTTGCGGCAACTGTCCGGCTGCTCACGATGTTATTAAACAACTTGAAAATACTTATGGCGAGCGTTTTATCCCGGTTGCTGTTCACGCCGGCTCTTTTGCAGAACCATATCCGGAGCATCCATATGATTTTCGCACTCCCGAAGGCAATGCCTACGACGAATTTTTCGGCAATAGCAAAGCCGGACTTCCTAATGGTATGATTAACCGCAAAAAATTCAGCAATTCTTATATAACCCGCCATACAAAGTGGGCTTCGCTTGTTTCTGCTGAACTTCAAAATCAACCGACGCTTTCTATCAAATTGAACGTTTCTTATAATCAAAATACCAGAAAAATAGATGTTTCTACCAACTTGCATTATCTAAAAAATTCTTCGCCGCTGGATTATTTGGTTTTGCTGATTGTCGAAGATAGTATAATCCAATACCAGAAAGATTACCGTCTTGGCGAAAATCAAAATATTCTTGATTATGTTCATAATCACGTCTTACGTGGCAGCATTAATTCTGCTTGGGGAGAACGCATTTCATCAAACGATATTACTGCTAGCAATAAATTTGATTTCAATCATTCCTTCATTATTCCGCAATCGAAGGACTGGAAACCATCGAATATTCATATTGTAGCTTATGTTTATTCAAAATCTCTCGATTACGAAGTTCTTCAAGCTGAAAGTGTTAAACTAATTAAGTAATTTTTTTAATAATTATATTTAAGTTTATTCGTATTTTACCGAAAATAAGTATTGCTAAAGATCCACTATCGGAAGCTTTTATATGAGTTTGATTACGAATAACTATATGAACGAGATTTCAAAAGTTTTCGCCATTGGTGTGGATGTGCTTAACGGAACTCGTTCACTGAAAAATATTAGTTTAGACCTGAAGCTGCTGGCTATTAACGGAATTGTTCAGGCTGCTAAAATCGGGACAAATCAAGGACAATCTCTTATTACTATCACGGGATTTCTTTCCGATCTGCCCGTTCAGATTGCACCTGAACTCGAAGAATTGGAGCACGTTTCTGCTCAATTCGCTCGCCAGCTTACTGTCTGCTCTATCGCGGTGCGTCGTTATTTGAATTACTCAGAAGCCTTGCGAAACTTAATTGCTCGCGTCCTGAAATATTCAAGAACTGCTTATAGTGCCGATGATTTTAATCTGCTCGACCCAAAAGTGCTTGCCAAACTCGCAAACCACCCGGCTTTCAAAAATATTACACTAAACGATAGAGAAAATATTATTCGTTTTGCTTCAAGAAACCAGCAAGTTATCGAATTAATAAACGATTTGCTTTATGATGCTCACGCCCTTATGAATAAAGCTTCCAAAAAATTAGACTCAATCAAACGTAATGGCTTTATTGCCAATTATATGGGCTCGAATATCTTAATTGAATCCTCCTATCTTTCTTCCGACCAGAAAAGCTTTTCCGGACTTGTGGAAAATATCAAAAATATTGTTAAAATTCTCGATGAACAATTGATGAAAATTTCGGAAGATTTGTCTTACGGCGATAGTGTTATTACTACGTTAATTAAGTTGAAATCAAAATAAAGGTGTTCTATGAAAAGTGAAGTTATCTTTGACGGCGATAACCACAAATGGATTATTTTAGGTCGCGACCCTGAAAAATCCGAACAAGTGATTGATACTAACGAATATATTATCGTTTCCGATGGGCAGGCTTGCCTGCTCGACCCCGGTGGGATTGAAATCTTTCCTCAGGTGCTCACCGAAATTACACGCCATATTTCCACTGACAATATTGCTTGCATTATTTCATCTCATCAGGATCCGGATATTTCCTCTTCGCTTGCTATGTGGACTGATCTTTGCCCAAATGTGAAAGTATATTGCTCGTGGATTTGGACTGGTTTTATTGCTCATTTCGGTATGGGAACAAAACTTTCGCTGATTGGCGTCCCCGATGAAGGTATGGAAGTTCCGATTGGTAATTCCCGTTCCAATGTATATTTAGTTCCGGCTCATTATTGCCATTCGTCTGGTAATTTCTCAGTATACGATCCAAAATCTGAAATCCTTTTCTCCGGTGATATCGGTGCCGCCTTGATCCCGCCCGATTATCCTATGTACGTTGATGATTTCGACCGCCATATTAAACTTATGGAAAAATTCCATCTTCGTTGGATGCCCTCCACTACTGCCCTTAAAAATTGGGTACGACGCATACGGCTGATTAATCCTAAAATGATATGTCCGCAGCACGGTGCTATCTTCCGTGGAGAAAACGTTAATAAGTTCCTTGATTGGCTCGACCGTTTAGATGTTGGCAAATGGGATATGGGCGCCGAAGTAACAGACCTCAATAAAACTGTCTGGATGAAATGGAAAAAGCGCTGATTTTTCTCTTTATCATTCTTCCAGGTGCTTTTGCCTTAACTTATTAAACAAACAAGGGCGTATTTCAAAAATACGCCCTTAGTATTTTCTATATTTTTTTGCTACTTTATTTTCGGTCCATAATGCTCAATCATATATTTCGCAACTGCTTCGGCTTCCTTCGGACGCAATCCCTGCGATGGCATCGGCGGATATGCAGGATCAACTTTTACCGGATTTAGTATAAATTTAGCGAGAGCCTCGGGATTATTAACATATTTCGGAAGAACTAATTTGTGAGGTGGACCAACTACTTTTCGCTCGAAGTCGTGGCAAGCAACGCATTTTCCCTTGTATATTTCTTCTCCGTTAATTTCTGCTCCACCACGGCCTGCTTTGGCAAGCAAATCTTGATAAAATACATCATAATTTTTCGATAGACGTGCAGTTTGTTCAGCATTAGCATATTTAAAAACAAGTTGCTCTTTCACCTGTGAAATCCCAATTACAGCTATTAGCAAATAAAAGGCTGCAGAAATATATATAAACTTGTTTTTTCTCACCATCTCATAGAGAAAATGAAGCAATATAAATAGCAACACAAGCCCCAACAAAGCAAATCCAAACAAAAAGTCGTTTATTGCTGTTTTCGGTGTAATTATCAAATTCAAAATATAAAACAAAGGCATACACATAGCTGCAATAAGTGCAACCGATAAATTAAAACGCTTTGCGTAATCATTTAACTCTGCATCTGCAAAAGGTGGTTCTTCCATCCATCTATATTTCTTGTATAGAAATGCAATCCCGGTAATTGCAAATGCAGAAGTAATAAAACTCATATATTTGAAAAAAGCAGAAAAACTTAAAATCAACTCAAATGTATTATCAACAGAGCCCCACCGCCAGTTCTCTACCGCCAAATTAAGCGCCGCAATGAAAATATAAAGTGAAACTGCAAGCAGAAAAATTCCCCAAAATCCGGTTCTTGTCCTGTAGCGTTCTGCCTTTTCTTGAAACGAAAAAAAATCGTCATCTTTTCTTTCCGAACTAATTTTTGTTTTGAAGAACTCTAAATAATAATTTAGTTCAGTCGAATGATGATAAATAAAGATTAATGCTATTGCAATAAGCCAGAGAACAAATGCCAATATCAAAAATTTTGGGACGTACGACCCAGATAAATTCAGCAATTGGATATAAACCATTATTATTGCCAAAAATGGCACTATTCCCAGACCGAAAGCAAACATTTTCCCGCTTGCTATCAAGTCTGCCAGTGCTTTTGCAATTTCTGCATATCTTAGCGAATTTTCCTTTATCGATTTTTTGTAAAACCAAATTGAAAGCGATATACTTCCCAACAATATACCAGAATAAATCATCAACGACGAAAGCGAAATCATCTGAAGCAGATTTAGCAGCAATAGATTTGTTTCCGACTGCGGTATTACAAGTTTGTAAATCAATTCCATAATCAAACCATTTATTTATTACTAATAATTTTTTCAAGTGTGAAAATAACTACTACCAACAGCACATACATATTAAGTGTTCTAAAAGCAATTCTATAACTAATTTTTTCATTTTCCCCTTCGAGATTTAACAAAAACTTGTTTTTCCATACTAATATTAAAGACATTCCAAAAATTACAGCTAAAAACAAAGGATTATTTACAAAGAAAACAGGTTCTGCTACCGCTACTATTGCAAGGCATACTATCCAAACAAAAGAGATCCTTCCGATTTGGCTAACCGTCAATATATCTTTCAAAGTTGGGTATCCAGCCTGCTTATAGTCGTCATTATATATCAAAAAAAGAAACCAAAAATGAGGAATTTGAAATAAAAAAAATAGTATTGCAATAAACATTATCTTTGGCGACAACAAATCACCACCAGCTACTGTCCAGCCGATTACAGGTGGTATTGCTCCAAGCAATGCACCAGGCAATACAGCAAATGCTGTTGTTCGTTTTAGCGGTGTATAAACAAGATTATACCATAACATCGAAAAAGCAGCAAGCCCCACCGCTAAAACGTTAAAAGTGAGCCCAAGAAGAAATATTCCCAATATTCCAGTAAAAATAATAAATATCAGAGCTTCTTCTTTTCGCAATTTTTTCGCCGGTAGCGGACGTTTGCAGGTCCTTGTCATCAACTTGTCGTATTTACGTTCCTGATATTGATTAATGGCAGAAGACGAAACTGCTGTTAAAAATACTCCCGATACAACAAGCAAAGACTCCCACGAAAACCCATCATAAAATATATATCCAAAAAACGAGGATAACGCAACAAAAAAAGTAACTCTTAGCTTTGCAAGCTGAATTAATCCCGCAAGCAAACTCCCGCGTTCAATTTCTTTTACTCTTGCTTTTATTTCAAACGAAACTTTCTCCATCCTTAATTTTTCCCAAGAAGTAGCTCGATTATTGCCTGCAAATCATTTTCAGACACTCTTCCACGTAAAGTAGGCATCGTATATGGGCTGTATCCCTCAACTATTTCGTAATCAGGTTCGAGCAATGCTGTGCGTAAATATTTTGCGTCAATATCAATGGTCATTTTCTTTCCATCTCGCATAACTTCAGTTCTTCCGGAAGCAAGTTTTGCAAATGATGGTCCGATGTGTTTCGAACCATCAACTGTGTGGCAGCTTACGCACGCATATTTCACCAATAAATCAAAATTTTTATTGTTGCGAATTAGCTTAATATACTCATTTTCGTTTTTTGGTTCTATTTTTGCAATTGTTGGAGTTGGTGTGGTAGCCGACGGGACAGTTGAATCGCTCGAAAGCCAGGCATCGAAAACGTCTTCCGGAACTACTATCAGTTTTGTATACATATAGGCGTGATTTAATCCACAATATTCAGCACAAGCAATATCATACTCTCCCAATTTCTGCGGCTCAATAATCATATAGGTGTTTCTGCTGGCTATCACATCCTCTTTCATACGCAAAGCCGGAATAAAAAAAGCATGATTTACATCAACTGACCTCATTTCGAGCTTTATCGTCTTTCCAACTGGCACATAAAGTGTATCGGAAGTTTTCCCATTTGGATATTTGAAGCCCCATTTCCACATTCTTCCTGTAACTTCTATTTTCATTGCATAGTCTGTGATTTTACGCAATCTGCTGAAGTCCTTCCATCCAAGCCAGAACATACCTATTACTATAAACAGAGGGATAATAATCCATATTGCTTCGAGTAAATTATTCCCTTTGATTTGAGTAGCTACCGGATTTCTTTTATGGTTATATCTTACCACAAAATAAATCATAGCCGCTACTATCCCAATTAGAAAAAATACTGAAATACCAACGATAATTAGCATCGTGGTATCTACTTTATCTGCATAATACGAAACACCTTCAAACATACTTTCCTCATCGATATAAAATATCAAAAGCAGTTAATACAAATAGCACAAATAGTGTAAATATTATTAGCGAAAAGAACAACTTGAATATTGGGTCGTCGAACTTTATATGCATAAAAATATTAATTACTAATGTTGATTTAATTGTTGCAATTACAAGTGCAGTAAGCAAAATATATGCTCCCAGATCAAGCCCTGCAACTGCCACAGATACGCAAGTAAGCGAAATCAAAGTAAGCCATATTAAAATATTGTAGCCATAGCCCGGTGTATTCTTGTGTTTATG
>CALGXJ010000176.1 GCA_937936035.1 Eximiradius proteiniborus | reverse complement strand
ATTTAAAGTATCAAATTTCAAATTTCCAGGTATGAATTGTGGCAAATTTGGTAATCTACCAAAAACAATCTCATATGGACTTACGTTTGTGGTAGAATGTTCTGCTGATCTTAACCCTATTTCCACGAAGGGCAAAGCCTCCACCCAGTCCACACCATAACTACTGACAGTTGCAAATATCATGTCTTTTATAGTTCGGAAATTACGCTCAATAATTCCATTTGACTGCGGATGGTACGGACTCGTGCTGATTTTTTCCACTCCATATTCATTCAAAAGATCTTTGACCAATGAGCTGTTCAAATTGGATGCCCCATCAGAAACCAGAATATCTGGACTGCCGAATAATGGAAACCAACGAGTTTCCAGTATTTTGATAACTGCATTTGATTCTATGCTTCGGATTGGAATTAACATAACAAATCGAGAATAGACATCCACTATTCCCAATATGTACCGATAACCATTCTTACAGCAATTTAAGGGTCCTGTAATATCGAGCATGACCTTTTCAAAACTTTTGGTTGCTGTTATATGTAGTAATGGTCTGTTCTTAACTACTGCAGTCTTCCTTTGTGCACAAGCTTTACAATTATTTACGTATCGTTTTATATCGTTTCGAATATTCTTCCAAGAGTGATTTCTTAATACCAACTTTGTCATCTTTGCAATACCAATATGACCCATTTCCTCATGAAAATTTCTGAAAATCTTATTTTTGTCGTGTAAAGTTTGATCTTGTTTCTCTGGAAATGCTATCATATTTGCTCTAGGAAAGCATTCAAATTTCACATTTCTTTTCTTTTTGGGGTTTGCATGTTGAAGTTCACATTGCTCACAAGCATCTATTCGTGATAAAAAGTCTGCATTCACATGTTCTCTTCCTTTTCTATGTTCAACTTCGAAGTCGTAGATCTCAAGCTCCGAAATCCAGTGACAGTACTGAGTTGTTTTCGGTTGTTTCCAACCCATTAACCATGTCAGTGCTTTGTGGTCTGTCCGTATTCTGAATTTCCGTCCCAAAAGATACTGCCTAAAATAATTTATAAAATAATACACTGCTAACAATTCTTTCCGCGTGATGCAATAGCTTTGTTCGTATTTCGTAAGTTTACGAGATGCATAATAAATTACTTTTTCTTCCCCATCATGTATCTGAGATAATACTGCACCAATTCCATAAAAACTTGCATCTGTGTCCAAAATGAAATCACAATGTCTTCTAGGAAATGCTAGCACAGGTGGCGTACATAATTTTTCTTTGAGTCTTGAGAAACTATCTTTCATCTTCTCACTCCATGTTATATTGATTTTATTCTCACTTTTCCTCTTATCCAAATTCACTAAAGCCCCTTCCAAAGGACTCGATAATAAAGCGTATCCCTCAATAAATTTCCGGTAGTAGTTGCAAAAACCAAGGAAACTTCTTAATTCTGAAACTGTGGCTGGTAATGTCCAATTTTGTATCTTTGCAATCTTCGCTGGATCTGTCTGGAGACCATTTCTACTCACCACGTGGCCCAGAAATTTTATTTTTTCACAGAAAAAGTGACACTTTTTGGGAGAAAGCTTCAAACCAGCGTCCTGTACTTTTGTTAAAATTCTATGCACACTCTTGACATGCTCCTCAAAAGAAGAT
Source organism: Eximiradius proteiniborus (assembly GCA_937936035.1). Lineage (GTDB taxonomy): Bacteria > Bacteroidota > Ignavibacteria > Kapaibacteriales > UBA2268 > JAKIZO01. Next base: position 1,699 of record CALGXJ010000176.1, on the reverse strand, counting down.
GAATATATTAGAACGTCGTCAAGATATATAACGCAACTTCTCCAATTCTCTTCTTTCAATACTTCATTCATGAGCTTTTGAAAAGTAAAAGGAGCACCACATAATCCAAACGGCATTTTTTCAAACTCAAATTTGCCTTTCCTTGTATTAAATGCAGTGTACTTTTTATGATCCTCTTCAATCTCACATTGGTAATATGCATTCGATAAATCAATTGAATTAAAAAACTTAGCTCCTTCTAAAGCATCAAATAACTGATTAGAATCGGGGATATAGTAAGTTGGTTTGTTCGTAACAGCGTTTAATTTACGATAATTGAGACAGATTCGTAAGTCATTCGAATCCGGTTTCCTTACAACAACTATTGGTGAATTCCAAGTACTTTTTGACTCTCTTATAACTCCTTTTTCCAGTAATTCATCAATTTCTTTCTCTACTCGCTCTTCGAGGCCCATTGGAAGCCTATGATACGTTTGTTGAGGACGGATATCAGATTTCACATCAATTTCGTGTTTTATTAATGGGCAGTATCCCAAATCATTTTTGTTCTTCGAAAAGCAATCACTTCTTTCCTTAATCATTTGAGACACTAATTGCTTTTGATAATCTTCTAAGACTTTGTTGTTAATAATGCCATCTAACATTGGTTGCAAAAAATGTAACTCACTTTTATCATTCAATTCTTCGATAGTAAAAATTTGAAACAAATTATCATCTTGGATCTCTTCAGTTCCTTGCCCACACGCATTCCGATCCCAAACACGTGCCGATTCTAGTTTAAATTTGGTAACTTTGTTTTTGACACAAAAGGCACCGAAAAGTTATCAACCTTTACGCAATCCCAAGCAGGTATGATACTTATCTTCTCTTGCTTCATTGTTCTCAGACCAATCAAAACATTAGGAAAAATGGATTTCACAATTGCGAATTTCATTCGCATAAATTTTGGTCCAACTTTAATGTTCAGAAGTGTGTGACCGATAACTTCCATTCGCGAACCATTCGCACAAGAAAGATTGCCAGCTTTGGATCTCAGAATCTTGATGTCATTATTTGTCTTCGACAACTCTTTCAGAAAAGCATAATCGATAATGTTGCATTCACAACCGGAGTCCAGAAAAATATTTTTCGGCACACAACCTTCAAAAATGGCTGGAATCACTGGCTTATTAGCGGCTTTTTCAGGACAAGAGGCAGATATCACAGTTGGTTCGTAATTTACATTTCTCGCATGTGTAAAGTTCAGTGGCCGTTTCGGCTTTGCTCCATTACCTTCAATGTAATTGCTCCAGTTTATAACCTCCTGTGGATATTTCGAATTCACACGGATGGACGCAGCCTGTTGTTTCCTGACTGAACAACTATGAACTGCCTGGCTTGGTATTTCATTACACAGCAAGTAAGCATCATTGGGAATTTGATCTTCAATATCTTGAAAAATATGTTCACCATTTTCTACAATCTCCGAAGATGTAACCGAATTCACTGACTCATTATCAACATTGCGCAATTTCTTCCCTTCGTTATAATAACAGTCCTCAGTAGAATGGTTTTTCCGGTGGCAAATCGAGCATACGCGCGTTTGCGAATTATTTTGTCGATTTTGATGTAAAACCCCTTGGAGTTGAGGGCAATTCTGTCGGAAATGTCCTTCTCGCTTGCAGTGGAAACATGTTTTTTGCTGTTGTTTAAACAATGT
>CALGXJ010000175.1 GCA_937936035.1 Eximiradius proteiniborus | reverse complement strand
AAATTAAATAAAAATTATAAAAAAAACAAGAAATGTTGATTTTCTAATTGTTAATTTTATGTTAATTACCAATAAGTTTAACAAATACTTAAAATAGTCAGAACTTATTTGTGAACGAGTAAATCTGATGATTATTTTTATTGATTAAAATCAATTTGTTGTTTTTCCAAACTTTTGCAATACCATTATAAAAATTCTGGGCATAATCGAATTCGGGAGGGATAACGAAATTGCCGGATTTGTCGATAAAGCCGAAGTATTTGTCTTTTTTGGCAACGGCTAAGCCTTCCTGGAAAGGGGCAGCATAAAGGAATTGAGGTTCAATTATGCATTTGCCTTGATTGTCGATAAAGCCATACAGTTTACTGACATCTCTGACGCAAGCCAAACCTTCGGAGAAATCGCTTGCATCAGTAAATTTATTAGCAGTAAGCTGCGATATACGTATATAATCACCATTATTTTCGAATTTCAGGAAAGAAAATAGGTTACCATCGTAGTAGCGAGCAATACCATCAATAATATTCCAAGCTTTTTGGAATTTTTCGGGAATAATGAAATTGCCGTTAGTATCAATATAACCATATAAATTATCTCTTTTTGCAAAAGCAATGCCGTTATTAAATTTTCCGGCATCGATGAAAAGGAAAGGAATTGCAAGTTCGCCAGAATTATTGATATAGCCGTATTTATCGCCTTTACGCACTAACGCCCGGTTATTGCTGAAATGGCTGATATAGTCGTATTTGGGTTCTATGAATATTTCAGCAGAGGAGTTAATCATACCGAATTTTTCGCCGTGCACGTATTCTGCGGTTTTCATCAAATTTTGATATGGAGCAACACCATCCTGGAATTTTCCAATAATATCTTCTGTTGGCTCAAACAAGAATTCTCCTTTTTCGTTTATCACAGCATATTTATAACCATACGTGATGAACCAGAATTTTTTTGCAATGCGGACAGTTGCTTTGCCCTCGGAAAAATATGACCAATCAGGGAATTCAAACGATGGGAAAGAATCCTGCTCATAGACTAAATATAATTTATGAAATGGTGTATCGAATTTAGGTTCTATAATAATTTTGCCAGATGAATCGATATAGCCAACTTTGTTATCCTGAACGAAAGGCACAGGAGGATAAGCAAAAGCGGAATAATACATTAAAACAATCAAAAAAAGGAACTTTTTCATTATAGTTCATCCTGATTATCCAACTCAATTTTAGTAGAGGAACGCAGGATTTTATCTGCTTCTTCCTTAGAAATTGAGAAAGTAACGGTATTTTGTTCGTCTTTTGAAGGTTGAGCAAGTTCTTCTGCAATTTCATCAATTTCGCGAAGCTTGGGTAAATCTTCGAGAGAGCGGAGCCCGAAAATTTTCAGGAAATCCTGGGTTGTACCGAAAAGCAGAGGTTTTCCGAGCACTTCCTTCCGACCAACAATACGGACAAGGTTTTTCTCGACAAGAGAGTTGATAATTTCGCCAGAGTTTACGCCGCGAATTTGTTCGACTTCGGCTTTTGTAATTGGCTGACGATAGGCAATAATTGAAAGCGTTTCGAGAGCAGCTTGGGAAAGTCGCCGCTTGGTTTTGGACTTAAAAAAGTTATATATATATTGTCCGTAATGACCGAGAGTAGCAAATTGATAGCCATTTGCGTAATTGACGATCTGATAAGGTCTTCCGGTGTTTATTAAATCCTGATTAATATCGCGAATCATCTCATCGAGAATTTCGGGAGTAAAGTTTATGCTTTGGGCAATTTCATCATCGATTGTAAGTTCGCCAGAATTATTTTCGGAGACTTCAACAGGAGGCAGACTTTCGTGTGTAATTAGTAATTTATATAATGTTTTGAAAGTAACTATTTCATCGCTTGCAAAAATAATTGCTTCGATAATTGCTTTTTGTTCTTCACGAGGAAGTTGAAGGAATAAGTTATTGTTTTTTTCCATATCGCACCAACACAAGAATTAGTTATTACCTGAACGCAAAGAAATAGAAATATCGTCAAAATGAGTTTCCTGATATATGAAAATAATCTGCAATTTCAGCATTTCAAGAATAGCAAGGAAAGTAACAATTATATGCGGTCGGGACTGGTTCCGGACAGTTTCGTAGAAACTCAATCTTGGCTTTGTTTTAAGAAGTTCCTGGAGGTATGCAACTTTCTCTTCGACTGTAACATTGAAAACTTCAACGACATAGTGAACATCAGATTGTTTAGCACGAGCAAGAACATTCTGAAAAGCCCGCATCAGATCGAAAAGTGTGGCATTTTTATAAACACTTTCGCCTTCAACCTGTGAATACTCGGCATCGAAAAGCTCCCGGTAGTAGTGGTATCGGGTGGCTTCTGCTCTTTGAGCAAGTTCAGCAGAAACATCTTTGAATTGTTTATATTCGAGAATTTTTTGAACAAGTTCTTTGCGGGGGTCGTCGAGTTCCACACCTTCATCGTCAATATTTCGGGGGAGAAGCATTTGAGATTTAATATACATAAGATTGGACGCCATCAAGATAAATTCACCAGCAAGTTCTAAATCGAAATACTTCATCAAACGGATATAGTTAAGAAACTCTTCGGTAATTTTGGAAATAGGGATGTCGTAAATATTTATCTCATCCCGCTTAATAAAATACAGAAGCAGGTCGAAAGGTCCCTCGAAATCTGGCAGTTTTATTTTATACATACAATGCCACAAATTAATATATACAAAATTACAGAAAAAAATTCAATCTATCAGGTCGTTCATCCAAAATTAATCAAATCATTTTTTCAATTTTTTATTTATTTTTGGAGAAACTAATTAATTACAAAAATTATAGGTGTAGGTGGAATAATGAAATCCTTGATTAAGCTTTTTGTTGCTCTGGTTATCCTGTCGTCAGTGGCAATTGCACAGGACCGCCGGGATACAGGAATTATGACAGATTATACAAACCCATATTGGGACGAAATAAAAAAAGGCATAACTGAATTCGAGACCAAAGAAAAGCCAAAAAAATTAGATTTTAAAATGGATTTTACCGGAATAGAACTACCCAAAAAGACTGATGAATTTAAACAAATATGGCATAATGAACCGATATCACAAGGAGCAACTGGAACTTGCTGGAGCTTTGCCGCAACGTCATTTTTCGAAAGCGAAATATTCAGAATAACGAACAGAAAAATAAAGTTATCGGAAATGTATTCTGTATATTGGGAATATGTCGAAAAAGCTCGTCGGTTTCTCCAGCAGAAGGGAGCGTCGCATTTCAGTGAAGGTTCGCAAGCAAATGCTTTGAAACATGTTTTCGATAATTATGGTTGCGTGCCTGCAAATGTTTATACAGGGATGAAGGTTGGGCAAAAATTCCACAATCACGAGAAAATGTTTGAAGAAATGAACACTTATTTAAATTTTGTAAAGAAGAATTGTTTTTGGAATGAGGATGTAGTGTTAACAACTATAAAGAATATTTTAAATTCGTATATGGGCGAGCCACCAACAAAATTTGCTTACGACGGAAAGGAATACACACCTCAGGATTTCCTGAAAAATATATGTAAAATCAATACAAATGATTATGTAGATATTATGTCTTTGCTGCAGGAAGGATTCTGGAAGAAAGCTTTGTATGATGTTCCTGATAACTGGTGGAGATGCAATACATATTTGAATGTGCCAGTGGAAGACTTTATCGAAACAATTAAAGAGGCAATACGGAGTGGTTATTCAGTAGCAATAGGAGGAGATGTATCCGAGAGTGGATATTATTCATTCAAAGATGTGGCTATGGTGCCTTCTTACGATATACCTTCAAGTTATATAGATGATTACGCCCGCCAATTCAGATTTTCCAATGGGACTACCGGCGATGATCACGGAATACATATAGTTGGAATAAAAGAAACACCAAAAGATGTATGGTTTTTAATAAAAGATTCCGGGAGTGGAGCAAGAAACGGGGAAAACAAAGGATATTATTTCTATCATAATGATTACGTAAAATTGAAGATGATTAATTGTATGATGCATAAAGATGCTGCAAAGAAATTAATAGAGAAGTTTGAAAAAAATCAGACACAAAAATGATAATAAATATTGATAGTTCAGCTGGATTTTGCTGGGGAGTTGTCCAGACAATAGATAAAGTGGAAACTGCTTTGGGCGAATGCCAAGGCAAGCAGGTGTATGTGCTTGGACAAATAATACACAACCCCAAAGAATCGGAGCGGCTCGAAGGCATTGGACTTAAAACTATTGAGCATAAAGACTTTGAAAGAATAGACAAGGAAAATTCAGTAGTTGTAATACGTGCTCACGGCGAGCCACCAAGCACTTATGACAGAGCAGCGTCGCTAAAAATTGATTTAATCGATGCTACTTGTCCGCTTGTGAGAGCATTGCAAAGGTCGGTCAAGAAGTTTTATGATGAAGGCTGGCAAATAATAATATTCGGGAAGCGAGACCACGCGGAAGTGATTGGATTGCGAGGAGTGTGCAATGATGAGTGTCTTGTTGTGAAGAATTTCGATGAAGTGAAAGATAATCTTGATGTATCGAAAAAAACAGTTCTATTTTCTCAGACGACGATGGATAAGCCAACGTTTTGCAAGCTATCGGAAGAAATTTTTGAGCTATTTAAAGAAAAATATGGGGACTATGCTAATAATTATTTTGTTTCAAAAAATACCATCTGTAAATTTGTTTCGAAGCGGGAGCAGAAACTAATAGAATTTGCACAAGAGCACGAATTTGTGATTTTTGTTGCAGGCAAGAACTCATCAAATGGGAAAATTTTGTTTGAAATAGCAAAAAAAGCAAATCCAAATACAATTTTTATAGAGGACATTAAAGAATTAGCCATAGATGAACTTTCGAAATATAATTCCATCGGAATTACCGGGGCAACAAGCACACCGCAATGGTATATGGAAAAACTGAAAAGAATATTAGAAACCAAATTTAATAATAAAGGATAATTTTATGTTACCAAAAACAAAAGAAGAATTCGCAAAATACATTGACAGCACTATATTGCGAGCAGATGCAACAGAACACGAAATTGTTATGCTTTGCCAGGATGCTATAAAATATAACTTTGCAGCGGTGTGCATAAATCCTTGCAATATTGAGCTTTGCAAAACTTTGCTTCAAAACAGTAAGATTAATATTGCAACGGTTGTCGGTTTTCCACTTGGAGCAAACATTTCGAATGTAAAGTTCTACGAAGCAGGGATGGCATTGCTTTCAGGTGCTACTGAACTCGATATGGTAATAAACATTGCAAAACTGAAAGACAGAAATTACAGCTATGTTGAGAAAGAAATTTCTGAGATAGTCCGGCTCTGCAATGAGGCAAAATCAATAGTTAAAGTGATTATCGAAACTGCATTGCTAACAGAAACAGAAAAACTCGAGGCTTGTAAGATAGTATCAAATGCCGGTGCTGATTATATAAAAACATCAACTGGTTTTGCCAAAACGGGTGCAACAAGAGAAGATGTTGAACTGATGAGAAAATATTGCGACCCAAGAGTAAAGATAAAGGCATCGGGAGGAATAAAAACAGTTGATTTCGCATTAAAATTGATAGAGGCAGGTGCCGAAAGAATTGGGACAAGCTCGGGAGTTGAATTAATGAATAGTTTTGCTTAATTGATTTGCTTAATTGTAACGATTATGTTAATTTATCGTTAAAATATTTAAATAATCCCTTTGGAGTTTATATGAAAAAGTTGCTGATAGTACTTGTTTTTCTTGTGATTTTTGCACCTACTTTTGCCCAAGAACAGAAAGTGCCGAAAGGATATGAGTTTTACAAGGAAAAATACGAAGAAGATTTTCAAAACAGTTTTGAGGAAATTTGGGATGCAGTGATTTATTCGCTCGAAGAGATGGGCTGCAATTTAATGAATAAGAACACAAGAATTAACGACGAAGGGCTTTATCGCGGTGTTGCTCAGTCTGATTTCTGCGTTTTTGCTCAGGGCGATACAACATTTAACGCGTTGAAGAAATACAGTTTAGATATGCCTTTTATTCGTGCCGGGAAATGGGACAACGGACGTATGCAATATAAATTCATCGTTCAGGAAAAGGGAGAAAAAAATGTTCATCTAATATTGACAAGTGAAATGAGCGGATTTGAATCGTATGTAACAGGTAAGGTGCATTTCTGGCGTTCCAACGGAATTTTAGAGCTTGCCTTGCTCGAAAGAGTAAAGCAGAACATTGGGAAAAAACCAAAAGAACAATAGAAGGAGATATTATTATTGAAATTCAAAGGCTGCATTCTATTGCAGCCTTTTTTATCTTTTGATAATTGAAATTTTAAATTATATATGCTATTATTCGCTATCAGCATTAGCTATAAATATTTCTTTAAATCAGAATTTATTTGGCTGTGGCTTATCGCCGGAGTAGTTGTAGAATCCGTTGCCGGATTTTCGACCAAGATAGCCAGCAGCAACCAACTTGCGTAGCAATGGAGCAGGCCGGAATCGTGGGTCGCCTAAATCGTGATGCAGCACTTCAAGAATCGACAAAGTGGTGTCCAAACCAATCAGGTCCGCAAGCATCAGAGGTCCCATAGGGTGAGAAAAACCGAGTTTTGCAACTTCATCAATTTCCTGAACTGAACCAACGTTTTCCATAAGAGCAAAAACTGCTTCGTTAATGAAAGGCATAAGTATTCTATTTGCAATAAAACCCGGGTAGTCGTTAGAATGAACAGGGATTTTATCTATCTTTTTACTTAATTCATAAACTGCATCAAATACATCGTCGCTTGTTGCGAGCCCAGGGATAATTTCAACGAGCTTCATCATCGGGACAGGGTTCATAAAGTGCATACCGATAACTTTTTCGGGACGGGAAGTCTTAGATGCAATTTCAGTAATAGAAATAGTTGAAGTGTTGGAAGCCAAAATCGCGTCTTTATTTATTAAGTCGTCGATTTGCCTGAAAAGATTGAATTTCAGTGCTTTGTTTTCGGTGGCAGCCTCGATAACCAATTGAACATCGCGGGCAGACGCCAAATCAGTGGAGGTCGAAATTTTTGCAAGAGCCAATGCTTTTTGTTCTTCTGTAATCAAACCTTTTGCGATTTGGCGGGATAAGTTTTTCCCGATAGTATCAAGTGCATTTTTAAGTTGTTCTTCGGAAATATCGCACAATACAACATCGAAGCCGTGTTGGGCAAAAACGTGAGCAATTCCGTTGCCCATTGTTCCGGCACCAACAACTAATATTTTTGAAATTTCCATAAAATTCTGATATGTTGATAATAATTTTGTTAAAACTAAACATTAAACGATAATCATTAATCAGATATTTTATATTTTTGTAAAAAAGATGAAAACCATATGAGATATTGCTTTTTAGTTGATAATAACATACCGCAATTGCCTGAAATATTAGAGCAAACAGGCGAAGTGCATAAATTTGAAGGCAGGCAATTAACAAACGAAATCATTAAGCAATGTAAAGCCACTATACTTTTGGTTCGCTCGACTACTAAGGTAAATGAAGAACTGCTGAAAAGAACAGATATTAAGATTGTTGGGACGGCTACTTCTGGTTCGGAGCATTTAGATAAGAAATATCTCGATGAACAAGGGATATTGTATTTTGATGCAATTGGTTCGAATGCATTGTCGGTTGCAGAATACTGTATGTATTGTATTCTCAGTTATACAGAAGAACACAACATTGATTTGAAAAGCAAGGTGTTGGGAATAATTGGCTATGGGAATGTTGGGAAACGTTTGGCTACGATAGCCAAGCACATAGGAATGACGGTTGTAATCAATGACCCGCCATTATTAGAAACCAATCCAGAGATATTAAAGAACGAAACACATTTAGAGATTAATGAGATTGTTCAGGTTGCAGATATTTTAACTAATCACGTTCCGCTTACAATGAATGGTAAGTATCAAACGCATAATTTGATAGATAACAGATTGCTTGAGAAAGTGAAAACAGGAGCTTTGCTTCTGCACACGTCGCGTGGTGGAATAGTGTGTGAGGAAAGTTGGGTTCGAATGGCAAACAGCGGTCGAATAGTGGTTGAAGCAGATGTTTGGATGAATGAACCAAATGTCAGAAGCAAATCAGTTTCGGCTGCGAAAATTGCTACGCCGCACATAGCTGGTCATTCTTATGATGCGAAGTTGCGTGGGAGTTTGATGTTAGCTAAATCACTCGAGAGAATATTGCAAGTGAAATTAGATACATCACAGCTTGAAATTGAATGTAATTCAAACAAAAAAGATGTAAGCAAACTGAGCAAAGATGAAATTTTTAGTTTATTGAAAAAAAAGAGAATAGACGAAACAAGCAGTGAGTTCAAAAAATTTGTTTCTGATGAAGAGATATCGAACAATTTTGAAAAAATGAGAAAAGGATATCCGAAAATCAGGGAATGTTTTTACGATTTTGAATTTAAATTGTAACAAAACTGTTAATGAATACGTATAAAATATATTTATTGTTTCATTTCTAAAAAAATGGGTTTATTTATGAAAAAATTGTTTTTTGTGTTTGCCTTGTTTGCAATAAGTATAACAAGTGCATTTTCTCAGCCTATTAAGCAAAGGAGTATGGATGAATTACTCCCATTCGACCCAAATGTAAAGATTGGAGTATTGGACAATGGGTTGAAGTATTACATACGCCACAACAAATTACCTGAGAATCGGGCCGAATTACGTTTAATAATAAAGGCAGGCTCGGTGCAAGAAGACGACGACCAGCAAGGGCTTGCACATTTTATTGAGCATATGTGTTTCAACGGAACAAAGAACTTTCCGAAGAACGATTTGATTAATTTTCTTGAAGAAACAGGTTTAAGGTTCGGAGCAGATTTAAATGCAAATACCGGATTTGACAGAACATATTATTTACTAACAATACCACTTGACAAGCCGGGGCTTTTGGAGCGTGGGTTTCAAGTGCTTGAAGATTGGGCTCACAATGTAACATTTGACCCGGAAGAATTGGAAAAAGAGCGCGGCGTAATCTTAGAAGAATGGAGATTATATCGCGGTGCCCAGGAAAGAGTGATGAAGCAGCATTATCCATATATTTTCAAAAATTCAAAATATGCTGAAAGATTGCCGATTGGAGACACATCTGTAATATTGAATGCACCACGCGAAGCATTTCTTCGTTTCTATAAAGAGTGGTATCGTCCGGATTTGATGGCAGTAGTAGCAGTTGGTGAATTTGATGTTGATCAAGTTGAGAAAATGATTCGTGAAAAATTTTCGCGTATTCAGATGCCGGAAAATTTCCGTCCACGAGTTGAATATCCGATACCACCACACGATGGAATGCTTGTATCGATAGCAAAAGACCCTGAACTTCCGATGCCAAATATTTCAGTAATAAATAAGTTCCCGGGAAGAAACCAATCTACATTTGGAGGATATCGCCAAGGGATTATAGATAATTTAATCAACCAGATGATTAATCTGAGAATACAGGAAATTATGCGTAAGCCAAACCCGCCATTTTTGTATGCTGGAGCAGGAGTTGGTGATTTTATGGCAGGACTTGCTGCATTCAATTTAGTTTCTGTATCAAAAACTGATGATATTTTGAAAGGTTTAGAAGCAGTTCTTACTGAAGCATACAGAATGAAGCAATTTGGGTTTACTAAATCAGAGTTAGAACGTGTTAAAGATGCCTCGTTGAAGAATATGGAAAGTGCGTTAAAAGAAAAAGACAAGACGAAATCTGCTGACTATGCTGATGAATATTACAGAAACTTTTACGAAAATGAAGGTATGCCGGGAATAGAGTTTGAATATCAGTTGTATCAAGAATACATTCCAACAATCACATTAGAAGAAGTAAACAAATATGCGCAATCGTTGGTTAAGGAAGACAACATAGTTGTATTGGTAAGTGTTCCGGATAAACCAGAGATTAAAGTTCCAACTGAACAAGAAATCCGTTCTTTATACACAAAAGTTGCATCTGCAAAATTAGAACCATATGAAGATGATGTAACAGACAAACCATTAATGGCAAAATTGCCAAAGCCTGGAAAAATTGTTGAAGAAAAGAAAACCGGAAAATTTGATATTATTGAAATGAATCTTTCGAACGGTGCAAGAGTGCTTGCAAAGAAAACAGAATTTAAAAACGATGAAGTTCTTTTCCGTGCATGGAGCCCAGGTGGGACATCACTTGCAAAGGATGAGGACTATCTATCTGCAATTTTTGCAGCTGATGTGGTTGATGATGGTGGAATATCAGAATTTTCAGCAACGCAATTGCAAAAGATGCTCACAGGCAAGCTTATTAGCATAAATCCGAGCATTGATGAACTAACAGAAGGATTTAGCGGAAGCTACGCACCAACTGATGCAGAAACATTCTTCCAGTTGCTTCATTTGTATTTCACTGCACCAAGAAAAGATGAAGAAACATTTAAAGCGTTTGTAAGCCGTCAGAAAGAATCTATTCGCAATTCGAAACGCCGTCCTGAAACAGTTTTCCAGGATACAGTAACTGCAATTCTTTTTGGGTACCATCCAAGATATATGCCACTGAATGCAAAAGATATGGACAAAGTGAATTTAGATAAAGCATATGAATTTTTTAAAGACAGATTTGCAGATGCGAGCGACTTTACTTTCATTTTTGTTGGCAATTTTGATATGAAGGATTTGAAAAAATATATTGAAACATACATTGCAAGCCTTCCAAACAAAAAACGTAACGAAAAATGGCGTGATTTAGGAGTAAATTATGCGAAAGGACCTTTGACAAAAGAAGTTGTGAAAGGAATTGAACCAAAGAGTTCAGTAAGACTTGTGTTTGCTGATAATTTCAATTATAACCCTGAGAATATTTTGAAGCTTAATGTATTGATGGAAGTATTTAACATTCGATTGCGTGAAGTAATTCGTGAGGACAAAGGCGGAGTGTATGGCATACGTGCTATTCACAGAGTAAATCAGTATCCGCAGCCGAGATACAGCATCAACATTGTTTTCGGAACAGGTCCGACACGTGTTCAGGAACTTATCAACAGTGCATTTGAAGTAATTGATGAAGTGCAAACAAAAGATGTAAGCGACGAAAACTTTACAAAAGTTAAAGAAATTCTGAAACGTGAATTTGAAACAAATCAAAAAGAAAACAGTTTCTGGTTGAATTACATCTATAATTCCGATTATAACAAATTAGATGTTGCTCGTTTAGCAAAATATGTAGAAAACGTAGATAAGCTTACGAAAAATGATATAAAGGAAACAGCAAAGCAATATCTGAAGAAAGATAAAGTAATGCAATTTGTGCTTAATCCGGAGCAATAAATAGTAGTTAGACTATAAAATAAAAGAGGCTGTCCCGAAAAGGCAGCCTCTTTTTTTTATCTATTAAATTACGTATTTATTAACAGCATTTTCCATTAAAAAGGTATTTATTCCAGTCAATACCGCGCATATCGCCAGTTTGCAAGAAATGAAGGTGCATAGCAAAAGCAGCCGAAAGAGATTGTGGAGTGTGGGCAGTATCGCAAATCCTGAGATAATCGCGAAGTTGCTGGCGGTAGTCGGGATGGACACAGTTGTTAATAATTTCTTCAGCCTTTTTTTGTGGGGATTTTGCACGTAAATCAGCAACTCCATATTCAGTAATGATAACCTGAACAGAATGTTCGTTGTGGTCGACGTGTGAAACCATAGGAACGATAGTGCTGATTTTGCCATTTTTTGCAACAGACGGACAAGTGAAAATAGAGATGTATGCATTGCGAGTGAAGTCGCCGGAGCCGCCAATTCCGTTCATCATTTTTTGTCCCATAACATTAGTTGAATTTACGTTTCCGCACAAGTCTGCTTCGAGAGCAGTATTAATTGAAATTATGCCAATGCGGCGAGCGACTTCCGGATTATTTGTAATTTCCTGTGGTCTAAGTAAAATGCGAGGATGGAAGTAATTAAGATTATCGTAAATTTCTTTTAATTTGTTTTGGGAAACAGTAAGCGAGCAACCACTTGCAAAGCGAACGCGACCTTCTTTCATTAATTCAATAACTGAATCTTGAATCACTTCGGTATACATTTCAAAATCAGGGATGCTTTTGTTTCTACCCAATGCACCAAGCACAGCATTAGCAATATTACCAACTCCGGATTGAATTGGTAGAAAGCTTGAAGGAATTCTTCCTTTTTCGAGTTCAGAGGAAAGGAATTCAGCAACGTTTTCTCCAATTTTTTCAGTGATTTCGTCAGTTTTTGAAAATTCGCCGACTTCGTCTGGAAGATTAGTTTCAACAATGCCAACAATTTTATCAGGATTAACTTTAATAACTGTTTCTCCTGCTCTATCAGAAGGCTTGTAGATTGGAATTTCGCGACGATTTGGTGGGTCGGCAACAATATGAATATCGTGCATACCTCGCAACGATTTTGGGTGATAATGATTAAGTTCGATAATAATTTTTTCGGCAACCTTGCATATAGAAGGAGAAATTCCGACACCGGTTGTCAGAACAATTTCGCCATCGGCAGAGATATCGCAAGCTTCGATGATACCGACGTGCATTTTACCAAGAAAGCCATAGCGTAGGTTTTGGGCAACTGTAGATAAGTGAGAATCAAAATAATCGGCTTTGCCTTCGTTAATTAACTTTCTTAAATCAGCATTCGATTGATATGGAGTGCGGAAAAGCACAGCTTCGGCACGAGCAAGAGAACCATCGAGCGAATCGCCAGTGGAAGCGCCGGTAATCATTCCGATTTTGAAAGGGCGTCCAGCATTATGTTCAGCTATTGCTCTATTTGCAATTGCTTGCGGAACTGCTTTGACAGCACCAGCGGGAGTAAATCCACTAAAACCAACAGTATCGCCGTTATTCACATAGCTTGCGGCTTCGTCAGCCGTTATGAAACGTAGTCCCATAATACCCTCAAATATTTTACTAATTGGGATTGCCCCATAATTAATTAACAAAAATACAAAATATGTGAATACGTTATATCATTTTGTTTTATTTTTATCGATATATTTTTCTTTTTATTTACATTTACTAATCAAAGTAAATTATAACCTAGATCCAATGGCATAAAAAACAAGCCCCGGGCTGAATTGGCTCGGGGCTTTGTGTATTTGTCTATGTTTATTTCACTTAACGCACAATTACAGCACGTTCTTTTGTAATGACTGCACCATTGCGGATGATGACTGAGTAAACA
>CALGXJ010000174.1 GCA_937936035.1 Eximiradius proteiniborus | reverse complement strand
AAAATCAAATTGTAGTGCCGAAATATCAAGTGATACTCTGGATTATGTATATACTAATTCGAATGAAATATTACAATTAGTAGGCAGAGCCGATAGTATTTTTAGAATTGAATATCTACCAGAAAATTTGCGAAAATTATTTCATAAAGAAGGCTTTTCTGCAATTATCCCGATTAAGCACAAAGACAAAATTTATGGCTTCGCGTTAATTGGGGATAAGCTATCCGAAGCTCCTATAGACAGTGAAGATTTTTACATTATTATGTCCTTATTAAATCAATCAGTTGTCGTGATTGAGAACATAAAACTATATGAGGATCTGTCTTCTCGTGAACGTATGAGGCACGAGCTCGAACTTGCTCGCAAAATTCAATTATCTTCTCTGCCACAGAAATTACCTGAAACAGAAAACATCAAAGTCGCAGCGATTACTATTCCGGCTTATGAAGTAGGAGGAGATTTTTACGATTTTATTAATGTTTCTAACGATGGTTTTACTGCGATTATTGGTGATGTCAGCGGGAAAGGTGCTTCTGCAGCCTTATATATGTCTAAAGTTCAAGGGATAATTCGTACTTTATCGGAATTTGAACTTCAACCAAAAGAATTATTAGTCAAAGCAAATAAATTACTTTATAACTACATTGAGAAAAATGCATTTATTTCTGTGTTGATTGCCAAACTACATAACTCTCAGAAAAAAATATCGGTTGCTCGTGCCGGGCATCTTCCGCTTATTCTCTTTTCCAGTAAAGAAAAAAGAGTTGTTGAAATCAAACCTAAGGGAATAATATTAGGTGCAGGTTCAAATGAATTTTTCTCGGCAAATATTGTTGAAGAGTCATATGATTTTAGTCCTGGGGATATTCTGCTTTTAGCAACTGATGGAGCTATTGAAGCACGCAACAACGACGATGAATTTGGAATCGAAAGACTAAAAGCATTAGTTTCACATTTTAAATATTTAAACCCGGATGATCTTTTAAAGCATATTTTAAGTGAAATTTATAGATTTTCAGGAAAGGATTATTTTGAAGATGATTTGTCATTAATTATCATAAAAATAGTGTGAAAACTAATTCAATTTATTTAATTTACGTAATATGAAGGTGTCGTTTAAAATATTATTTTTTTTCTTTATTTCTATCTTTTCATTATTTAGTCAAACGCGTGAAAAAATTCATATTGAACAAAAAGGTAGCGTTGTATTAATCTTTGTGAACGACTTATATACTAATTGTGCTTCAAAATATTCATCAGATATAGATATTGATGAAAATACAATTTATGTTACTTTTTTTGATGTTTCTACTCAAAAAGCAAGATGCAATTGTTATATTGATTTAACTATACAAGCCAATCAAATCCCTTCGGGCGAGTATAAACTAATAGTTCAGAAACGTGAATTTAAAAAGTTCGGATATTCAAAAGACACAACAACTACTCTTTTCGCTCAAAATATAAAGGTTAAATCTAACAATACAAGAATTATGGCTTCCAATTCAATTGAACAATCTGATTGTAAAAAAACTCAAGAACGTACAAAAAATGAGGCTGGTGTTAGCAAAGAAGTAATTGTCAATACAAACTCAGCTAATTCTACAGTTGCATTACTTTTTGTATTGCCCGAAGATTCTGATGTGAACATTCAGCTTTTCAATATGCTTGGCAAGCAAGTATTCTCAACTTATAGGAGTGGATTACAAAAAGGAACAAATAACATCACGCTTTCAGTAAAAGATCTAAATACAGGTATATATATCGGTAAAATTACGACCAATAGTGGACTTACCTATAATTTCAGATTAAATTGGTCTAAGTGAGCAGTGTCCTAATGTATTTAGCTATTGCAAGCGAGGATGTAAGCCCTGGAGATTCAATCCCTACGAGATTAATAAAACCATCTAAATTTCTTGCTGTTTCATTTGTTATGTAGAAATCCCTAAAGTTTTCGTCAGATTTCTGTAATTTAGGGCGTATCCCAGCATAATCTGGCGATAGCATTTCGAGTGTTAATCCTTTGAGATAACTTTGTCCGGCAGCAAAGAACTTTTCAGTAAGATGATTTGGCACATCGTAATTGATTTGCCTTGAATTCAGAAATAATGTGTCGGGACCTAATTTTAATCCTCCATTCAAATCTAATGTGAGATGAATTCCTAATCCTAAATTATTATCTGTTACAGGATATACCAAATGCTTTGTATCAAATATACTTGAATTTATTTTGAAATAATGGCCTTTACAATAATTTATCCTTAAATTTTCGTCATTTATCCCAACCATACTTGCTATCTCATCTGAATGAAGTCCAGCAGAATTTATTATTATCGGCGATTTTAATGAGAAGATTTCCCCTTCATTAATTTTAATAAAGATTTCAAATTCGCTGTTTGTTTTTTTTATATCAATTACTTCTGAATTATAGGAAAATGTTGTCCCATTTTCAATAGCCAAAGCTTCCAAACACCTCATAAAACTGTGTGTATCAATAATCCCTGTGTTCCAAGAAATAAAAGCACTGTGAGCCTTAATGCATGGGGAATATTTTTGTAAATATGTATCGCTTACATATTCAATTCCACAAACACCATTCCTTCTTGCATTTTCATATATGGAATTAAGTTTTTCTTCTTGTTCTTTTGTTACGGCAATTACTAATTTCCCAATTTTGTTGAATGGAACTTTATATTTTCCGGCAAATTCATATATTAATCTGTTACCTTCGATGCAGAGATGTGTTTTCAGAGAATTTCGGGGATAATAAAGTCCTGCATGAATTACTTCACTGTTTCTTGAGCTTGTTTCCCAGCCAAAAGACGGGTGTTTTTCAATCACAATACAATTAAAAATGCCGGAGAGTTCCTTAGCAATTGCTAAACCAACTACTCCAGCACCAATAATTACAATATCTGCAAACATTTATTAATTCTGGTTTTTCTGTGCCATTTTCAGTGAAGCGTTTAGAGGAAATATTAATTCAGATATTTCTTTTCCAATTGCACTGATTGGCAAAACCTTGCAGTTAATTCCAGATTGAACAACAGCTGTTGGCATCGAAGGAGCAGTTGCTGTTGCTGGGTCCTGAACTATCACGTTGCCTTTAACAGAAGCAATATGAGCAGCCCCTTGAGCTCCGTCTTTGCCTAATCCTGTTAATATTACTGCAATACTGTATTTTCCAAAAGCTTCTGCTACACTTCTGAATAGTGGATCGGCCGCCGGGCGAACAAAATTTTCTTTCGGTCCATCATCAACTGTAATTTTGTACGTTTTGGGATCAATTCGCATATGCTTATCACCGGGCGCAATGTAGATATTGTCTGGTTCCGGGACAGCTCCATCGTATGCTATTGTAACATTGAAAGCAGTTTCGCGTTGCAATCTTTGCGAGAAAGTTTCAAGCATCCACGATGGACCGTGCTGAACAATGAAAAAAGGAGCATTTACTTTTTCCGGCATTTTTTTGAAAAGCTCTATTAATGCAGGAGGCCCACCAGTACTTGTTGCAATCGCTACTGCAACAAATGGTGGATTTACATCAATCTCTCTTGTTACTGGGATGATTTCAATATCTTCACCGGATTGTTGATGGCGGGCAAGCCCATCTTTCAATCTCATTAGCAGTTCTTCAACTTCTATGGGTTTTGCTATGTAATCATCAGCACCTGATTCGAGAGCATAGGCACGGGCACCTTCGCTTACAAGCGCAGTTATCATCATAATAAATGGAAGTGGTTTGACGCTTGCTCTCATCCTGCGAATTAGCTCAATCCCATCTACTTGTGGCATCATCCAATCAGTAAGTACTGCATCAAACTTTTCTCTTTCCAAATGCTTTATGGCTTCCAGCCCATTATTTGCTACTACAACGGAATATCCTGCTTTCGAAAGTATCCTTTTTAGCAAAATTGAATTTGTGAGTTCGTCTTCTACTACTAAAATTTGTTTAAGTTCTGGCATAATTTATCTAATATTAGTTAAAATCAATATTTTCAAAAACGCAAGAGTATTCAATTTTATTTTAAATGTATTTTATTTAGTGATAACATTTTTTTTTCTATTTTTGCAAATATAATAATGTTTATTAATAATTAAAATTATTATGAAAAAAAATCTCTATCTTTACCTGTTGATTTTGTTTGTTACATCTTTGAATTTAAGTTCACAAACGAAATTTCTTGTAAGCGAATATAAAAATATTTCTGGAAATACTCAAGGCGAATGGATTGAATTATTAGTTATCGAAGACAATGTTAGTATTGTCAATTACTATTTGAGAGATAATTCTGGTGACGGATTATGGATGGGAGGAGTTCGATTTAAAGATGTCCCACTTTGGAGAAATTTGAGAAAAGGAACTTGTATATTAATTTACACAAGAAACACAAGTGGTATCACAAACGACATCGATGCTGAGGACGGGTTTATTCGTCTTTCTGCTGAGAACGAGAATTATTTTGAAAAAGTATTGGAGAATGCAGCTGATTGGTCTTCTTTTGCTCTCAACTTCAATCAAACTACCGAGTGTATTCAGTTAATGGATGATAATAATAATCACCATCATGCACTTGCTCAGTCTGCAACAAATATGGTTTTAACTGCAATTGCTGTGCTCCCGTATCCAAAAGTAGTTCACCAAAACGATAATGCTGCTGCTGCTGTCCGTTTTTGGGGGTATGGTGGTGGACCATATCACCAGGTTTCCGGGAACGATTCAACAACTAATGTCTCCTATGGCGAAACTCCCGGCTATGCTAACTTACCACCTAATCCATCTATTTCTCCAAAGAATCATTACTTTTGGCGTTCGCTCAGGCAACCTGAGTGGAACAATCCACAACTTACTATCTCACTTGTAAGTGAAGGGGTTAAATTGAAATGGAACAGTGCAAGTGATGTTTTTCCACAGGATAAATATCAGGGGTATCTTATTCTAAGACACTTGAAAAAAGATGATGCGAATGCTATTCTCCCGCAAGACGCTTATGTCTATAACGAAGGTCAATATTTAGGACATTCTGTTGTAGTGGCAAACATTAAAGGCAGTGATATAACTGAATTTATCGATAAGAATTATGAATGTGATGTCGAATATGTTTATAGAGTTTTTGCTTATCGTTACTCA
Source organism: Eximiradius proteiniborus (assembly GCA_937936035.1). Lineage (GTDB taxonomy): Bacteria > Bacteroidota > Ignavibacteria > Kapaibacteriales > UBA2268 > JAKIZO01. The sequence continues at coordinate 2,678 of CALGXJ010000174.1, read as the reverse complement.
AATACAGGTGATGAAACCGATAATAAACCGGAAACTGGACGAGGACGTTCATATAACGAATCAAATTATGCACGTGCCGAAATTAAAACACCAGAAGCGGGCAAAGCATCAATCTCTCTTTTAGTCCCGGGTAAAACAACATTTTGTGTGGGTGATACCATTGCTTTGTTTGCAAATGTTTCCACTGGTAATTTCACTTATCAATGGCTAATCAATAACGTAGTTTTCTCTAATCAAAAAAAAGACACAGTTTCTTTTGTTGTTCAAATTGGCATTTCCAGAATTACTCTTAAAATTATTAATGAAATAAATTGTTCCACTACTTCAAACGAAATTGTAATTGAAGGTGTTGAAACTCCGAAACCATATTTAGCACAAATCAAAGGCAAAAAAGAAGAACGAATTACAAAAGATGATACAATTTATTATTGTTTTGGTGATACACTGAAATTAGTTGGAAATGCAGGAATTACTTCATCAGAAACTCAGATTGTTTGGTATAAGGATGGTTTACCGTGGGTTTCAGATCTTAAAAACGTTTCAATTACTTCCAGCGGAAAATATTATTTCATTGCAATCAATAAGAATGAATGCAGTAGATTATCCCCAACTGTTACAGTTATTTTTAGAGAATATAATTTTGATGTAACTCCAAAAAGTTTAACTTTTGTTCTTTCAAAAGATGAGGATTTTATTGATCAAGTCATTACCATAAACAATTTAGGGAGTTCCACTCTAGAAATTACTCAAGATATGCTTATTATCCCAGTTCCTTATACAATTGTTGAACCGAATACTTTCCCGATATTAGTTGCTCCAAACACATCTGTTCAGATTAAAATTCGCTTTGCACCAACTGATTTCAATCTTTATAAAGGTAGATTGATTTTTGCAACTCCTTGCAACACAAGATTTGTATCTATTCAAGGATATAAAGACGCCAGTAAATCTTTCCTATCAGCCGGAGATGATAATATCTATTTAGGAAAGTTTCTTTTTTGTGATTTGCCACCTGAAGTTGATACAACATTGAGCATTACTGCAATTGGGAATGAAAATCTCATTCTGGGTGAGATATCGTTTTCAAATTTAATTGATTTTGAAATAACTGTAACCCCTCAGACATTAGTAAAACCATTTGAAAGTATTCCTATCAATGTAAAATTGATTTCTGATCAAATTGGCAATTATAAAACAACGCTTTTTGTCCCGTACAAACCTGAAACAACCGGAACGAATTACGACACTCTAATAATCAATATTACTGCTGAAATATATGAACCAATGCTTAATTTCAACTCGAATGTGAATTTGAAAATTGAAAATTGCACTCGCGACACTGTTTTTACTCTTCATTTGGTGAATTCTTCTCCAGATAGAATTATTTTAAAGCAATTTTCTTCGAGCAATATTCAAATATTGGATTTGCCACTCGAAATCGAACCATATGGAAGTGCTGATGTTTCAATATACTTCAAGCTTAATGAAAATGTGGAAAACATAAAGACCAATATTAACTATGAGCCCTGTTCAATGGCACTTCCAATAAATATTGTTGCAGAATATGGCGGTATTATTCCTTCGCTTTCAGCAAATTCAGTTGATTTTGGAACAGTGTATTATTGTCAAACTCCGATTGAAAAAGAGATAAACCTACAAATATTGAATTATAAATCACCTGTTGAAATAAAACAAATAGAATATCCGAATAATTTATTCTCTCTCGATATTCAGGAAAATCAATTTCTTCAAGATGCGAACTCAATTAAAGTACGTTTGTCAACCAATCAAATTGGACAACATTCATCGGTAATATCTCTGATTATTGGCAATTGTAATGATACAATAAAGATTTCTGTAAATGCAAATATAATCGACTTATCCTATACATTATCGACAAAAACACTTGATTTTGGAACAGTTGAGCTGGGGAATGAAGAAGTTCGTTCGTTTATTTTTCAAAACAATTCAAACGATGAAATTATTATTTCTGGAATTGATTTTCTCGACAGTAGATTTATAATTATCAATCCGACTTCATTCCCAATCTATTTAAATAATGGTGCATCTTTGGCATTCGAAATAAAATATATACCTCAGGATTTTGAGGAAGAATTAGTGTCTTTTGCAGCAATACAATTTATTGCTCCGTGTCAAATTCAGGAAAGAATCACTCTTAAAGGCAATAGCCCCAAAAAGAAACTTACAGTTCATGCAGCTCTTGCATTGCCTCAATCAAAAGTGTTTATTGAGGCAGGTAAAAAAGTTAGAATTCCTATTAGGTTGTATGCTACTGGAACAAATAAATTATCACAAGGTGAACTCAACAATTTAAGCTTTAATATAGTTTATAATCCAAAACTTCTCTATCCTGCAACTATTTCTCCTTCGGGTAGTTTTGTTAATAATTTTAATAAATTAACAATTAATGAAATTGTAAGTGGGATCGCCAAAATAGAGATAACCCCAAAAAATGCTAATTTAATAGATGATGGCGAAATTTGTTCAGTAGAATTTTTAGGTTTGCTTGGCAATTCATTTAATACAAATTTGGTAATTGATTCTGTCGAAATCGTTAGTCCAAATGATTTTATCATCACAAAATTAGATGGAGAAGTTGAAATTATAAGTAATTGCTTGCCAGAAAACAGAATAATTGAATATACCGAAAAACCCCA
>CALGXJ010000173.1 GCA_937936035.1 Eximiradius proteiniborus | reverse complement strand
TCACTACCCTCCTCGGGACGAAAAAGTTCCATAATTGTTTTTGACACTGAATTTTTTTTGGTCATTGTAGTATAGAAAGCTATGAGGTTGTACTGTACATGTATATAGTTATAGATTTATGACATTATTTCGCAAGCGGTGTTTGAATTTAAACCTTGTACGTTGTCTGTAGTTTCGTTCACAAAATATACTTACTTGCGTCTAGAACGGTTGTTCTAACTTTCTAGCAACATGGCGTCGCCCGCAGGTGACATTTTAAAGAAATTAATTGAGCTTGGATCAGCATTAACATCACCAGCAAAATATGTCATCGGAAATAATATCGAGGATCACATAACACAAGTGAATTCTTATATATCTAATATCAAGTGCGAGACGGACGAACAGAAAAAACTGATTTTGACGTCATCATTAGACGAAGAAGCAAGATACGAACTGTTTTCTCTTCTTGATTACGATGAAAAGCATGATTATAAATGGCTTTGCGAAAAATTGCGTGCGCTTTACAAGCCGAAGATATCTAAAGTTTCACCATATCAAAGAATGTTGAAAGTGAAGCAGGGACCTTCCTCTCTGAGAGAGTTTCTCACGAGGATAAGGGTCGAAGGATATAAACAACTCAAAGATGCAGGTATTTCAAAGGAAAAGAGAGAGCAACATATGATCTCAGCGTTCATCAAGGGAATGAATAACAAAGACGCAGCATCGGCGTTGGAAATGTTGGCACCAACATCTTTAGATGAAGCATTCGAATGTGTGAAGAGGGAAAATCGCGGAGATTCAGAGACAGAGTACGTCAGAGCAGTCGCACCCCAAGACGCCAGAATCGATGCTTACGAAAAGGAAATCAGCATTCTGAAGAGGAAGATATCGTCGATGGAAGAGAGACTGAAACTGTTGGAGAACAAAGGTTCATCTCCTCAGGGACAATCGCAGAACCGAAGACAATTCGTACATAGAGAAGAACGATTTCGATATCAAAGAAACAACAGTGCAAGGTGCTATAACTGCAATCAAGAAGGTCATTTTGCTAGAAATTGCAGTCAACGGCCAATGCTCTTTTGTAGTATTTGCAATCGGAGCGGTCACGACAGAATAAACTGTCGTCAAAGGATTTATTATCGAAGCGGCATTCGGCGGGAAGAAGTGAGAAATCCAGGCCGAAGAGAAAATTTGAGGAATATGGAAGAAATTTCACAGTCATCCCAGAAATCTTCGGTGTCCAAAGTACACGACTGGATCAACTCCGCTGATTCAAACGAGGATGCCGACACTGCGGATCACACTGAAGAACTTTTTTCCGTAATAAAAAATACCGAATCAACAGCTAATAACAAAAGACAGAAGCAAAAACAGACGAGAATGACAAACAGGAAACAGAAGACTGTACAATATCCTAAAGACATTTGTGAGGCGGAGGAGTACATTTTGGGGAAACGAGGAAAACCCAAATTCATGAAGAAAACAAAGACGTTGATTTCGAAGACTCGGTCAGAGCCGGCTGCAAATAAGCCGTTGACAAAAGGACGAGTTCAAGGTGTTGAAACAAATTTGTTTTTTGACACCGGAGCAGAATCAAATATTCTGGACTATCTCTTTTTCAAAGAACTTCAAGGACTGCGCAAAATTCACCTCCATCAGTGCAGGAAGAAGTTAACATGTGCAAATGGTTCGTCAATGAAAGTTCTTGGAATTGCGACGCTGAGGGTACAGTTGGGTAAGAAAAGCTTGTCTCTTAGCTTCACTGTTGTTGAGTCGCTGTTTCCTCGGGTGATAATCGGTTTGAAAGACATGAAACGCCATGATATACGATTACTCCCAAAGTTTGATTGCGTTCAGATTGATGACGAAAATGTTCCATTTGTATCAAAGACAAGGATTGAGCCGGAAAACGAAGCTGTACCGGGTTTCAGAGTCCCAAAGTCGGTACACTAAATAGAAACAAAGGGACTCCATTAGCACAATATTGCTCTACTCGAGTTGTTTTAGAGGAAACGATATCTATTGATGAGATGCAAGAAATATTAATTGTTGGGAAAATTGATTGTGATGAATTTTATTTGAAAGATGTAATATTTTACCCTTACAAGGATAAGCTAGCTGATATAGGTGTGTTGGCCGCAAATAGTGTTTGTCGTATTTCTGAGGAAGGAACTATTCCGATCAGACTGATAAATGTTCATGACAACATTGTAAAGATTCATAAAGGAACGAAATTAGGATGTATCGATATATTCGAAGGAGAATTCGAAGCTTATCATTCTAAGGAAAAGATAAGAATGACAAATGAGAATGCCTCCGACTGTAAACATGTACAATGCATAGTTGATGCAATAAAGAGAGATCAGGAAAGTCAAGCAAATATACACGAGAAGCAAAAGACTATTGATATCATTATGGAATTTCAAGATATTTTTAGCCGGAATAAAACAGACATTGGTTTCTGCTCGCAAATTAAACATGAAATTAACACTGAATTTTTTCCTCCAATAGCACTTCCGATGCGTAGGGTTCCTATTAATTTAGAGGAAAAAGTTGATGATTTGGTTAATGATCTAGAAAAGAAAGGAATCATTCGTGAAAGCGTAAGTCCTTGGTGCGCACCGATTGTGGTGGTTCAAAAGAAATCTGGGGACATTAGACTTTGCATTGATTATCGAAGGTTGAATTCCGTCACTCAGCGTCCTATTTATCCCATACCTGACACTCAGCAACTGTTTGACTCCTTAAGTGGTTCAAAATTTTTCAGTGCATTAGATTTGTCTAATGGGTATTATAATGTTGAAGTAAAAGAAGAACATAAGCATAAGACTGCATTTGTCACAAGAAGAGGTCAATATGAATTTAATAGGCTCCCATTCGGCCTTTCAGGAGCTCCAGCGACTTTTCAGAAAATGATGCATTTGATTTTAAGGGAAGAAAATTTCGAGAAATGTTGTATATATCTCGATGATGTTTTAATCTTTGGTAACAGTTTCATGCAGCACTGTGAAAGGTTGCGGACCATTTTACAAAAATTTCGACTTTCCGGAGTGAAACTTTCCCCCCATAAATGTGTATTTTTGAAAAATTCTGTAAAATATCTTGGTCATAT
>CALGXJ010000172.1 GCA_937936035.1 Eximiradius proteiniborus | reverse complement strand
AAAAATATTTCTTCCAATCGGTGCAACTGTTGATAAGGAAGGGATAAATTTTTTAGCTTTGAAATGTTGATCAAATTCATCCAATACATCGAGAACGCTTTCATTCAAAGTTGGCTCACCCATCCGAGAAAATTGTATTTTGAATTTATCTATGTTTATTTCACGTGTTGGGAAACGTCTGGAAACCATATAATCTATTTGTTGGAAAATTTGTTGCTTGGATAATTTACCAAAATACTGCCAACCTGAATCACAAAACTTACATCCAATTGGGCAACCAAACAGAGTAGATACAATTAATACCCATTTTTTTTCTCTAGGAATAGGCGGTTGCGTTGATTCGACAAATTCTAGATATTTCCCTTCTCCAAATTCTGCAATATAAACTGTTGCTATATCTGATTTTTCTGTTTCTGCAACAACTCTCATAATTTATTCCAGTTTTTTAAATACACATTAATTGCGGCTTCCATTCCATGTCCAGCCGCTATTGATGCTTGTCTTATGTTTTTCTCCGTAGCAACATCTCCGATTAAAAATAATCTGTCTGTTTTTAAAGCTTTTTCACTTATCTCTGGTAGATTTTTTTCTCTACCTATTGCTACAATTAAATAATCAACTTCAAAATTGACTAACTCTCTATCCTTAATGCAATTTAACAACAATTTGTCATTTATTCTAATGATTTTTATTAACTGAATATTTTTTTCTAATGAAATATTGTTAATTTTATTGCAAGAATCAACTAATGTTCGAATTGCTTTGGGGGTATCTCCTCTCATTATTATCGAAACAGTGTTTTTCATTGATAATGAGATTGCATAATCAAATGCTGCGTCTCCACTTCCTAATACTGCTACTTTACAATTGTTAGTATAATGTTTGATGTTCGAAATTTCATAAAAAACATATTTTCTTGCTTCTTCTTCAATTATTTCTTTAGAAAGTTGAATAGGCTTCGTTCCAGTTGCAACAATACAAATATCGCATTTCTTTATATCCTTAGTTAGATTTACGATAATTTTGTTATCAATAAATTCTATTTTCATAACTTCATCGAAAAAAACATTAATACCAAATTTATAGATTTGTTCTTTAATCAACTCGCAAAACATTTCACCAGAAATTCCTTCAGGAAAACCCAAATAGTTTTCTATTAAATTTGCATTCTGCAATAGTCCACCTATGCGATTTCGCTCAATTAATTCTACATCAAATCCAAATCTCCATAATTGTATAGCAGCAGTACTTCCCGCTGGTCCCGCACCAATAATAATCACTTTCAAATATTTTTCTCCAAATAGTTTATTAATTCGCTTAATAAAGGTGTGGAATTGATTGCAAATGAGAGATTAATGAATGATGATAAATGTAAATCTAAATTATACGTTGCTGTTGTATCAATTGGAACTATAGTATAAAATCCATTGACAAATGAAGAACGAGCAGTAGTTTCAACACACAAATTGGTGATCACTCCTGTAATTACAACTTGTTTTATTTTTAGCTCTTGTAAAATATTTAATAAATTAGTGCAGAAGAATGCATCATATTGATTTTTGTTTATGAAAATTCCTTTAATAATATCAATTTTATCATAAATTTCATTAAAAATTCCAGTTTCAGGTGTTAAATGTTTCCAACGTTTTGCCATCTGTTTGGCATTTTCTTCGTTATTGGAGTGTTTTGTAAAAATAACAGGAAAATTATTGCGATTAAATATTTCAATCAATTTATTTATGTTTTTAACAATTGATTTTGCTGATGGAATGAACGCATTAGATTCTTCCATTAGAAAATAATTTTGCATATCAAGCACGATCAAAGCTATCGCGTCGGTTGCAAACTCTTTAAATTTACTTAATTCATAATCTTTAAGCTTTTTTTGAATCTCTTGAGCAGCCTTTTCGATACTTTCTGCAGTAAAATATGGTGTTTTTTTCATTGCAGTAGCTTATTCATATCTTAACGCTTCAATTGGGTCAAGTTTTGCGGCTTTCCATGCTGGATAAGCACCAAAGGCAACACCTAACAGTGTACAAATAATAACACTAAACACAACCCATCCGATAGGAATTGAAAATGTTCCACCAATCATTAATCCGAATGCTCCACCTGCTAAAATGCCGACAACAATACCAATTGCTCCGCCAACCTGACATAATGTAATAGCTTCAATAATAAACTGATACATTATCCAATGTCGCTTAGCTCCAACCGCTTTTCGAACACCTATTTCGCGTGTCCTTTCTTTTACTGAAACTAACATAATATTCATTATTCCAACACCAGCGGCAATTAAAGCAATCCCTCCGCTAATAAACCCGAACCATTGCAGGTATTTTGTAAGTCCTGAGAATTGTTCTTTGATTGATTCATTTGTTTCTATTTCAAAATCATTTTCTTCCCAAGGCTTTAGATTTCTAACTAATCGCATCACTCCAATGGCTTCGTCAATAGCTTGATTAAATACCTCTCGAGAACGTGCTCTTAAAGCTATTTGAACAGATGATTCCCAATATGATGCAAAGTAATTAAGCAAATGAGTTATTGGAATCAAGACCATATGATCCTGACTTTGCCCGAACATTGCTCCTTTTGGTTCAAGCACACCAATTATTTCATACTTCTGGTTGTTAATTGTAATCATTTTGCCAATTGGATTAATATTAGGGAATAATTTCACCTTAACATCATTGCCTATGACAGCAACATTTCGATTTGCAATAATATCATTTTTAACAATATTTCTTCCTTCTGAAAAATTACGGTTTTCCAAAATAAAATAATCCTCATCAACACCTATCAAATTAACATCTGGATTTGTTTCGTTGTTACCAAATTTCACAGTTTGCCCGGAAGAAACAGATACAGCAGAAGCAAGTGAAACAAGCGATAATTTATTTTTCAGCTGTTGATATTGTGTATAAGTAATAGGCTTTCTTCTTGCAAATTTTCTCCAAGAATTGCCCATCTTGATTTTAGGGTCCTTGAATATATAAAATGTTGTTTCTCCAAGTGCTTCTATTTCGCCTTCAACAGTTGAATTGATTGATGCGACAAGCGATCCTGCGCCAATAATAGCAAATACTCCGATAGCTATACTCAATAGAGTTAAAAAAGTTCTGAGCTTATTAACTCGAATTGAGTCAATGGCTAATTTTACACTTTCAAGAATATTCATATTACCTCACAGTATTCTTTTCAAATTTACGTAATTAACAAAAATT
>CALGXJ010000171.1 GCA_937936035.1 Eximiradius proteiniborus | reverse complement strand
ATTTTAAGAACTTTCTGGAAATGCTCACGGCTCTCTTCATCTAAGCAGTCGAGTATATTTGGGGCATTGGTGATGATTTCTCTATCTTGTTCGTCTTTCGAATCAAGGACGCGAAGTGGATTGGTTTCCAATCTGTTTTTGCTTTCAGCAGAGAGAGCATTTTTATTTACAGAAAGATACTCTACTAAGATTTTTTTATATTCTGAACGCGTATTTTCATTTCCTAAGGTGTTAATTATTAGTTGATAATCATCAATACCAAGCGTTTTGCAGAAAGTAGCAGCAAGATGAATGATTTCAGCATCGCTTTCAGGATATGGTGAAGAAATGCACTCAGCACCTAATTGATGGAATTGACGTAATCGCCCTTTTTGCGGACGTTCATAGCGAAAAAAAGGACCTAAATACCATAGTCGAGAAATTGCTTGCTGCTGATTAAGTGAGTTTTGGATAACAGCACGCACAAGTGCAGCAGTCATTTCCGGACGAAGAGTGATTGAATCTCCTCCACGGTCAATGAATGTATACATTTCTTTATTGACAATATCTGTTTGTTCACCAACCCCACGAGCGAAAACTTCGGTTTTTTCGAAAATTGGAGTGCGAATTTCTTGATAACCGAATAGTTCAGATACTTTTTTTGCAGTTTCTTCTACATAATACCAATGGGAAATCACATCGGGGAGAATATCCTTTGTTCCTCGAATCGCTTGTATCATAGTTAACCCTTATTTGGTGAAATGATAAAGAGAAATACCAACAGAAACCGAAACATTAAGTGATTCTGCCTGACCGTAACCCGGAATTTTGAAAGTAGAACATAAAATTTCTTTTACTTCTGGCGAAATCCCCTGCGTTTCGTTTCCAAATACCAAACCAAATTGCTTGGGATGTTTGATTGAATCTATTAAATTATCTGAAGCAATATCTGCACCGAAAATTTTAACTTTAGGAAAATGCTTTTGCAAAAATTCAACTAAATTATCTGTATAAATAACATTAATTCGAAAAATTGAACCCATCGTTGAACGAACTGTCTTTGGATTAAGTCCGTCAACACCTGCATTTCCAATAATCACCTGATTAATTCCAAACCAATCAGCTGAGCGAATAATTGTTCCTAAATTACCAGGGTCAGATACTCCATCGAGAGCAATAAATGATTCTTTGGGCAAAATTTTCTGCTCGGTTGTATTTACAACTGCTAATATTCCTTGTGGAGTTTTGGTATCGCAAAGCTGATCAAATTGATGTTTGGGAGCTGTATAAACAGCAACTCCTTTTTCATTAAATTTATTTGCTAAATCGATAATGCTGCTTGAAGCCGATTCTCTAACAACAATAAATTCAGCTTGAAATGAACTTTTTAGGAGCTCTTCTACGAGTTTTTCTCCTTCTGCAACAAACAATCCTCGCTCATCGCGCGTTTGCTTATGATGTAGCGTTTTGATAAACTTCCTCAAACTTTGTCCGATGGGTATTGCGTAGTGCATTTTAATTACTTAAATTGTAGTTCAACTAATTTTTGCAATTTAATTTTTTTTGAACAATTATTCAAGTCATAATAGGTTATTTATGAATATTTATAAAATTTTACAAAAAAAACGCGACAAACTTGAATTAACTCAGGAAGAAATTTTATTCTTTGTTAAATCAACAATTGACGGTAATATTTCTCGGGAGCAAATAGCCGCTCTTTTGATGGCAATTTGCATCAATGGAATGTCTGAAGATGAAACTTTTGCTCTTACTCAGGCAATGCTATATTCGGGTGCACAACTTGACTTCCGGTACATTGGAAAACCAGTTGCAGATAAACATTCGACTGGGGGAGTGGGCGACAAAATTTCACTTATTTTACTTCCTATCTTACTATCGTTTGATATAGTAGTTCCTATGATTTCTGGACGTGGGCTCGGTCACACTGGTGGTACAATTGATAAACTCGAATCTATTATTGGTTACAGGGTGAAATTATCTCAAGAAGAAATGAAACACCAGATGGAAACAATTGGAGGAATGATTGTTGCACAATCCGAAGAAATTGCCCCTGCTGATAGAATTATTTATTCAATAAGAGATATAACAGCAACTGTGGAATCTGATGCCCTGATTACTGCTTCGATATTGAGCAAAAAATTAGCTGAGGGATTAGATGCACTTGTGCTTGATTTAAAAATCGGTAGTGGTGCTTTCTATAAAACATTTGAACAAGCTAAAAATTTAGTTAAGCTAATGGAAGCAGTTTGTAGTAATTTCGGTGTCCGTTTTCAAGCGATACCTACAAATATGAATTATCCTCTCGGGAACTATGTAGGCAACTGGCTGGAAGTTGTCGAAGTGCAGAATTGCTTGCGTGGCGATTTCCCGGAAGATCTTAAGGTTATTACTTTTGAACTTGCAAGCGAACTTTTAGTGATGTGCAACATTTTTGAGACCAAAAGTAAAGCTGTTAATGAGATTGAAAATGTGCTTGCATCCGGAAGAGCATACGATAATTTCCTTCGTTGGATCGCCTCGCAAGGAGGAAATATCTCATTGTCTGAAAAAGAATATGCAAATACGCCGATTTATATTGTAAGCTCAGAAAAAGATGCAAAAATCAAAGGTTTTCAAACAAAAGAAATTGGCTATGCTGCAATAGAACTCGGTGCTGGAAGAAAAGTTGCAAACGACAAAATTGATTTTGCAGCAGGTATAAAGCTACTGAAAAAAAATGGTGATTCTTGTTTAAAAGAAGAACCTATCGCGGTGCTTTTTGCTCGGGATAAATCTAAATTTGAAACTGCAGAAAAAATGTTCAAAAATGCCATTATTTGGGAAAATTAATTATAACCCTTTGATAAAGTCCGAATTGTTGATAATTTTGTTTTATTTTTAGGTGAAGAAATGAATATCACAGTCATTGGAGCTGGTAAAAGCGGCCTCGAAGCAGCAAAATTAGCAGTCAAAAAAGGTGAGAATGTGTTCTTAACCGAAAGTAAAATTCCTGCAAATTTTGATTTTTTAAAAAAAGAATTTGAAAACTACAACATAAATTTTGAATTGGGCGGACATAGCGAAAAAGCCTTGAATAATTGTGATTTAATCATTACTTCTCCGGGTGTTCCACCACATTCTGAGATTATTCGTCGTGCTGAAAGCTTAGAAATTCCAATAATTAGTGAAATTGAATATGCTTATAAATATTTGAAAAATCCAATTATTGCAATAACCGGAACAAACGGAAAGACTACAACCACATCACTTACAGCATATATTTTAAACAACTCCGGCAAAAAAGCAGTTGCAGCTGGGAATATCGGTAAGCCACTTGCTTCTCTTGTAGATAATATCGAAGATGATACAATAATTGTAGCGGAACTCAGCAGTTTCCAACTTGACCGCTGCTATAAATTCAAGCCGGATGTTGCCGTAATTTTAAACATAACACCGGACCATTTGTATTATCACGGTTCTATGGAAGAATATATTCAGGCTAAATTTAAAATTTCTTTGCAACAATCTCCCGAAAATTTACTAATTTTAAATGCAGATGATAGTGCAACTATGGGGATTTTGCCATCTACAAAGGCAAAAGTTGCTTTTATCTCGCTCAAGCCTGTGGTGCGGGGGGCATATTGCACCGATGGTTTGATAAAATTAGTTGAGCAGCATAACGAGGAGGAACTAATTTTGGCAAGTAAACTTGGATTGCCGGGCGTCCATAATACCTACAATTCTATGGCAGCAGCGCTTGCGGCACGCGCTTTTGAAATTCCTAATGAAAATATTCGCGATAGCTTGATAACATTCCGCGGTGTAGAACATCGGTTGGAATTTGTTCGCACAATCGACGGAGTGGATTTTATAAACGACTCCAAAGCAACAAATATTAACGCTGCTTGGTTTGCTCTTGCAAGCTATTCCAGACCAATTGTATGGATTGCTGGAGGCAGAGGAGACAATAATGATTATTCGCAGCTAAACGAAATTGTTCAAAAGAATGTAAGCAATATTATATGCATTGGCGAAGAAAAACAAGCAATATTTAATCATTTTTGTGCTATGAAACGTTGCATTCAAGTTGATACGTTGCTTGATGCTGTTCTGGAAGCAAAAAAAGTTGCTCGCGCAGGAGAAGTTGTGCTATTTGCGCCCGCTTGCAAATCTTTCGATATGTTTATCAATTTCGAACATAGAGGTGAAGAATTTAAACGAATTGTAAATTCATTGTAAGTCTTTTTGAACAAAAATAATTATAGATTATTTATAAATGGTGGATATTTTCACCATTTATTTTATTCATCAAGTATTCCTGTTTTTTATTATTATTCAATTTTTTTACAAAGACTTCATTTCTATCCAGTACTATTATTATACTTTATTATTTATTTGAGATAAATTATATTTGTATTTTACTTATTATTCTATATTTTGAATGTTAGAAACATTAATCGAAATAATACAGAAAATTCCACCGTTTTGGATATTAATAATTGCTTTTGCAGTTACATACATTGAAAACATTTTCCCTCCTTCACCATCGGATGCGGCACTTGTTTTTATGGGGGCACTTGTAGGAACCGGAACTGTTGGCTTTCTGCCTTTGCTGCTTTTTGCCACAATAGGTTCGACTTTAGGTTTTATAACGATGTTTGTATTAGGTGTTCGCTTCGAGATGAAATTTGTAGAAACAGATAAATTAAAATTTATTTCGAAAAATGCTTTGTCTAAAGTAGATGAATTATTTAAAAAATGGGGATATTGGCTGATTGTTGCAAATCGTTTTTTATCAGGAACACGAGCTGTTATTGCTTTTTTTGCGGGTATGAGCTTGCTTTCGTTCAGAAAATCTACTGTTTTGTCTTTTTTTAGTGCTTTACTATGGAATTTTATCTTGATATACTTAGGATTTATTTTCGGGGATAACTGGAAAAAAGTCGATGAGTATATGACTTTATATGGATATATATTAATTCCGGTTGTGGCTGTTCTTGTTGCTGCTTATTTTATTTATTCATTTATTCAGAGTAAAAATTCGAATGCAAATACCTGATATTGATTTAAAAGATTTTGACTACGAACTCCCGAAAGAAAAAATTGCATTTTTTCCGCTCGAAGAGCGTGACCAAAGTAAATTATTGATTGCTGATTGCAAATCAAAAAAGATAGAGCATAGCATTTTTTCAAATATTAGCAATTATATACCTGATAATTCGCTGATTATTATTAATTCTACAAGGGTTATTCAAGCCCGTATATTTATGTCGAAGCAGACAGGCGGAAAAGCAGAATTGCTATGCGTCAATCCGATTTCACCTTCTTCAGATCCCCAGATTACAATGTCCGCAAAAGATAGTTGCATTTGGGAATGTATTATTGGTGGAAGAAATATTCGGGAAAACTCCAGATTATATAGCAAGGACAATAAATTATCGGCAAAAATATTAAAGCGGTATGATAATTATGCTGTTGTAAAATTCGATTATTCTTCAAGTTCCACCTTTTCTGAAATCTTGTCGAAAATCGGGCAAATTCCTCTTCCGCCTTATATTAATCGTGATACAACTGAATTAGACAAAGACCGTTATCAAACAGTGTATAGCCGGATAGAAGGCTCGGTTGCTGCCCCTACCGCCGGATTGCATTTCACTGATAGAGTGATTTCCAAACTGAAAGAAAAGCATATCCTGTTTGATGAAGTGATGCTTCACGTTGGTCCTGGGACTTTTGTTCCAATCGAGAAAAGTGTTGCAGAACACAAAATGCACAAAGAACAGTTATTTGTTTCAGTTACAACTATCGAAAATATTCTTTCTGCAATTAAAAATAAATTGAAAATAATCTCAACTGGCACTACTTCTCTTCGTACACTCGAAACTCTGTACTGGGTTGGCGTAAAAATTTTTTACGGAAATTTTGATATTCATAGTAATTTACTATTAAGCCAATTCGAACCTTATCAATTATCACACAAATACCAGGAAATTTCATTTGAGCAGTCTATGATTGCAATTTTGGAAAAACTTTTGCAAGAAAAAAGGTCGTTTATTTCAGGAAATACAGAGCTTTTCATTTTGCCTGGCTACCAAATTCGAACTGCTGACGGACTAATTACGAACTTTCATTTGCCAAAGAGCACACTGCTACTACTCATCAGTGCATTTGTTGGCGGAAACTTCTGGAAACAGATTTATGACGAAGCGTTAATAAATAATTACCGCTTTTTAAGTTATGGTGATAGCTCTTTGTTGATGAGGTAATCAATAGAGCGGTTCGCAATTTATTATAAGTAATTTTGCACTTTCAATAAATAGTCACAACTCCTATCAAGTGTTTTTTATTTCTTCTTGTAGAATACTAATTCAGTATAACATCAATTATTAATAATATTTCAAATTATATCAAAAACAAATAAGTTGCAACTCTCGTTGCAACCTATTTGTGTTATAATAATAAAATCAAGACTGACTTTCGTAAATATCCGGTTTTTGATTAAAAGATAACCATCGGCATTAATTTCCCTTATAAGGCATACCCTTTATTATCCATACTGGTGCTGGTTTGCCTAAAACATAATGGTCAAAAAATTCTTTCATCTTTATTGAATAATCAAGCTTATTTTGATACCGTCGAGGATGATGTGGTTCATTTTCATATTGCAAAAATATTGCGTTTTTCCCAAGCCTACGATATGCCATATATAGCTCTATTCCTTGTTGCCAAGGTACAGCTTCGTCAATGTCTCCAAACATTATTAATAGCGGTGTGTTTGCTTTATTGACATTGAAGATAGGGGAGTTGCGTATATAATTATCTAAACTATCCCATAATGTACCACCAATTCGGCTTTGCTGAGCCTCGTATTGAAATTGTCGAGTAAGCCCTGATTCAAGTCGTATTTGTCCATATGCACTTGTCATATTCCCAACTGGTGCACCTGCACAAGCCGCTTTAAAGAAGTCTGTCTGTGTTGCAATAAATGCTGTTTGGTAGCCGCTCCAGGAATGACCTTGTATGCAGAATTTCGAAGAATCTGCAATGCCAATCTCAATAAGCCGCCTTGCACCAGTCATTATTGCATCTAATGCGTCAAATCCAGGATTGCCAATATAGTATTTTATATCGGGCAGAAACATTATATATCCGGAAGAGTTATATACTTGTGGGATCGGTCGGTGAGAAAGCATCGGTGGATTAAAATTATATGTCCTATCCGAAAATCTTTCATAAAAATATACATATATTGGATAACGTTTCTTTGGGTTGTAGTCGTAAGGTTTTATAATAAACCCGTCCAAACTATCTCCACGAGAATTTGCCCAACGGATAATCTCCGTTGTCCCCCATTAATATTCAACTATTTCAGGATTAGAATCTGTGACTTTTCTTTTATCAGTAAAATTTAAATTTGAAGTTATCCAATAATCAGGATACTCACCATAATTTTCTCTTGTAAACAATATCTTATTATTATAACGCGGTTTCCCAATTACTGTGAATTTCTTTTCTGTTTCGAGCAAATTTGTTCTAAGTTCTTTATTTTGAAGTATCAAAGTATAAATACCTTGAACTTTTGTATAATTATTGTATCCTTGCAAAATTAATGTATCGGTTTCTACGTAATAATCTTTGTCTACCCAAATATTGCGAATTCGAAAACTGATCTTTTCTTTTTTACCTGCTTGATTAGTCAAATTGTATACGGAACCACTTGCACAATCAAATTTCCACAAATCATACCAATCATAAATTACAAATGCATTTCCACTATCGAGCCAACAACCAAATCCATTTGAAGGAACATTACTCGGCATATCGAACTCTATATCGAAAAATTTGCCATCAAGATTCTCAGTTATGTTTATTGAAGTATTATTGAAAATATCATACAAATACCAGTTTTTTTGATTGTAATAAACAACATATTTACCATTTGGCGATAAATAAGCATTTTCTTCAATTCGTCGCTGAATTATTTTTTTTTCTCCATTGTCAAGGTTTACCAGATAAAGATCAAAAAAATCACCATACCATGTTTTTTCTTTGTAATATGGTGTTTCGCTGTAAGCTATAGTGACATTATTGTTTTTTGGCACAAATACTCTATTCACTATGCTATCACCAAGTTGGATAAATGTGTTTTTTCTTAAATCAAACACACTCAAAAAATACCTGTCTTTGAATTTGTTCCAGCTAATCCTTTGATTAGACATAATAAGTGGGTCGTTCCAGTGCCATAGAGATAAATCAGCTCTTCTGGCAATACTATCAATATTGTAAAATGTGGTATCGTTGTAGTTAGAAAAATCTTGCTTATTGTCATATTTTTCAGTAATTGGTTTTATCCCGAAAAACAGTTTGCTGCCATCACTGCTCCAACTAATATCATTAACTTGTGGAATATAGTAATTGTTTGTAATGGTTTTGGATGTTACAATTTCACTTGATTTTGCTTTATCCCATATATATATTGAATAGTCTTTTGCTTTTCCGTTATTATCAAGTGTAGCTAAACAAAAGGCAAGTTTCTGAACGCTTTCGTCCCAGGCTAAATTGCAAAT
>CALGXJ010000170.1 GCA_937936035.1 Eximiradius proteiniborus | reverse complement strand
TTCAGAAAATATTTCGTTAAGGATATGCACGGGAAATTCCCATTCCCCGAAGCTACTGCTACAACAGAAATTCTTGTTACAGGCGAAAAAGGTGGCAATCAAGCAGGTATTTTAATCACCAGTGGTTTGGTTGGTGGTCTTTTCGATTTTATGTTCTCTACTCTTCGTTTGTGGGAAGAAGTGTTTACTTCTCGCGTTGTAGCAGCCGGCGAATACCTTGCAGAAAAAGTTAAATTAGTTTTCCAATTCAACATTTCTGCAATGATCGTTGCTTTCGGTTATTTAATTGGTTTGAAATACGCCACTATTATAACTGTTGGTTCTTTACTCGCTTGGTGGGTTCTTATACCATTGGTAAGCTACATCGGTGGTGTTGCTGCTGGCAGTGGAACTAATATTTTCGCCACAATGTCCCCTGAAGTTATTTTCCGTGATTACGTCCGCCATATCGGTATCGGTGCAATCGCTATGGCTGGTATCATCGGTATCCTTAAATCTTCAAAAATCATCGGAAGTGCTTTTGTGCTTGCTTACAATGGTATTACCGGAAAAGGAAAGAAAGATTCCTCCGAAGAAGATATTCGCACTCAACGCGACATTAAAATGACCTTTGTTGTTATGCTTAGCCTTCTTACAATCATCGCAATTTTTATCTTCCTTGCAACTGGAATTAATATTACTATCTCGCAGGCTCTTGTTGCTCTTTTTACTGTTGTTATAATTGCTTTCCTTTTCACTACTGTTGCTGCCAATGCTATTGCTATTGTTGGAACAAACCCGGTTTCCGGTATGACATTGATGACTTTGATTTTATCTTCCATTATTTTAGCTCAAGTCGGGCTCACCGGCAAACAAGGAATGCTTAGTGCTCTAATTATTGGTGGTATCGTTTGTACTGCTTTGTCTATGGCTGGTGGATTTATTACTGACTTGAAAATTGGTTATTGGCTCGGCTCAACTCCCAAAAAACAACAATCCTGGAAGTTTTTGGGAACCCTTGTTTCTGCTGCAACTGTTGGTTTAGTTATCTTTATGCTTAATTCTTCTTATGGCTTTACTGCTGATGATTATCTGATAAATCAAGATAAGTTCTCAAAAGAGCAAATCGAATCTGTTCACAACAACACTGCTACTCCAGACCTAGCTGCTAAATACAAGGACGAAGTGCAAAAAGCTGACCCGCTGGTTGCTCCTCAAGCTAATGCTATGGCTGCTGTTATTCAGTCGCTTATGTCTCCTAATCCAAATATTAAATGGACGCTTTACCTCGTCGGTGCAATTATTTCTATTCTGATGAATATGATTGGTATTTCTCCACTTGCTTTTGCGCTCGGTATGTTTATCCCTCAGCAACTAAATACACCTCTTATTGTTGGTGGTTTTCTTTCTTATCTTGTAGGTCGTTCCTCGCAAGATAAAGATTTAGTCAATGCTCGTCACCAAAGAGCTACTCTTATCGCTTCCGGATTTATTGCCGGAGCCGCTTTGTTTGGTGTATTCGGTGCTTTGCTTAAATTCTTTAAAATTGATGCAAGCTTGGATATTTGGGCAAATGGCTCGAAAGGTGGAGAATGGCTCGCCATCGTTATGTTCATTCTCCTTATGCTTTATTCTGCTTGGGAAACAATGCGCGCAAAGAAAGAAGAATAACATCCCTTTATCATATGATTTAGGCTGTCTTGAGTTTTTCAGGACAGCCTTTTTGTTTTATAATCTTATACAATTCAATACGAAAATTTATTTTTCATATTATTTTATTCACCAATAATTTTTACTAATACGCGTTTACGCCGCTTTCCATCAAATTCACCATAAAAAATTTGTTCCCACGGTCCAAAATCAAGTTTCCCATCTGTAATTGCAACCACAACTTCTCTGCCCATTATCTGACGTTTTAAATGTGCATCAGCATTATCTTCGAAGCCATTATGGGCATATTGCTCATATGGCTTTTCTGGTGCTAATCTTTCAAGCCATCTTTCAAAATCACTATGTAAACCTGATTCATCGTCGTTAATAAAAACTGAGGCTGTTATATGCATTGCATTTACAAGCACAAGTCCTTCTTTTATTCCGCTTTCTCTGACACATTCCTCCACTTGACGCGTGATGTTGATGAATTCGCGTCTGTTTCTCGTATTAAACCATAATTCTTTGCGAAAACTTTTCATTTTGTCCTCTATTTATGATAAACTAAATCCCCGTCAATAAAAACTGCCTTAGCAGTTCGGTTGTCAATGTTATACATCAATGCCCTTAGCAATTCATCTTCTTTAAGTTCTGTAATCTTATGGACTTCCGATAACTCAAAAACTACTGCATCAAATTTCTTCCCGATTTCGAAATTCCCTACTTCTTCTGAAATCCCCAAAAATTCAGCTGCCTTAATTGTTGATAAACAAAATGCACTTTCTGCTTCAAGAACATCGTCGTGCATTCCATTTTGAACTGACAATAATTTCGATACTTCGCAAGCCTCCATTGCTTCGTTTAGCATCGACAAGCTGTAGCCACCTGCGACGTCCGTTCCTAATCCAACTTTAAGTCCGGAATTAATATATTTTTTTGCCTTCATTATTCCGCTTCTTAAAAATTTATTTGAAGTAGGGCAGTGGGCTATTATACAGTTTCTTTCGTGAATTTTCTCGATTTCTTCATCATTGAGATACATGCAATGAGCAAGTATCGTCTTCGGTGTGAGCAAATTATATCTATCATAGACACTTGTATAATTCGCAATTTCAGGAAATTGTAATTTTACTTCTTGCACCTCTTTTTTGTTTTCAGCAAGGTGTGTCTGAACGAAAAAGCCGTCAATTTCAGCAATTTCTCCAACTTTTTGTAATAATTCCTCTGTGCAGGATAATGCAAATCGCGGTGTAAGCACAAATTCGCACTTGTTTTTTTTATGCCATTTTTTTACAATTGAGAAAATATCTTTAATTACCTGCTCTGTGTTCTGAACAAGTATTTCTGGTGTGTTCCTGTCCATCAAAGGTAATCCGATATATGCCCTGACAAGCGATTCATCAGCAATCTCAAAAGCTATTTCGCAAGCTTGTTTCTGCGGCGATGAATACATTACTGCCGTTGTAGTCCCTTTACTTATTAAATACTTGAAAAACAACTTTGTACTATCTTCAGCGAAATATTTCTCTGAAAATTTGGCTTCAAGTGGAAAAATATATTTATCCAACCATTCTAACAATTCACCTTTTCCTATCCCGACAGCAGGGAACTGCGGAATATGTGTATGTAAATCAATCATTCCGGGAATTATTATCCTATCCCCGAAATCGTAAAAAACATCAAAATAAAATTCATTTATTTCAATGGTTTCCTCAATTTTTTCTATTTTACCATTATCAATTAGTAAATAATAATTATTCAAATATTCTACAGAATAATCTGATTTAGGATTAAGAAATATTCCTTTAATTAATTTTCTCATCACTTAACGACCTCTGCTTGTTTTATTCCATTTACTTTTGATATTT
>CALGXJ010000169.1 GCA_937936035.1 Eximiradius proteiniborus | reverse complement strand
TATATGTGTAATATATTTAAATAACGTAATAGTAGCAGCACTTTCTTGTGTCCAGTCTCAAATAATATTTATTCAGTGTAGAATAAATATTATAATACCTTATTTTTATTAAGATAATTCTTTATTTTCTTGGTCAGTATTCGTCTCGTTAATGGGTTTGTCAGGTATAGGATACTCTGATAAATTTGATGAGTTATCATTAGAAATTTCTGAGCTCTCTACTTGATTCTCATTATTATGTTCAAAGTACAAATGCCACCCATTGATCATTGATTTAAAATTCGACGTAACTGTTTCGCCATGTGTTGCAAGATATATATGACCGATAAAGAATAAATTCAAAAAGAAACCAATTGCGATATGAAGCAACGCCATAGGCCAGACTCCACCCATTCCCATAATCTGTTCAGGAGCAAGTTCTGGAAACATTAATAGCCAACCAGTAATGATAATACCAGGTACAGCTAAAAACATTATTAAAAAATAAGTAAGACGTTGAAGTGGATTGAATTTATTTTCAGGAGTGGTCTCGAATGGATGTGGTTCACCTCTGAATACACCATATAGATAATAACGCATTTGCTTAAAATACAATTCTTTTGCTCCTCGTAATTGGGGTATATAATGTTTGTAATTACGAGTTTTAATGTTAAAAAATAGATAATAGAGAAATACAGCTGAAAGCAAAATGCCGCAAATATTATGAGTAACAATCGCATATTCAAACGGCATCAATAATGAGCTTGTATCCGAATATTGCATACTGACACCAGATAAAATCAATAGAAAGAACAGAATTGCATTTATCCAATGCCAAAAACGCAACCAACGTGGGTACATATATACTTTGCGAACAGTACTCATACTTTTTTCTCCGCATTTTTTTTACGTTTTAAACTAAAATAAGCACGAAGAGAAGCGTGAACGATAATACCTAATAAAGTGATAACAAAAATTGCAATACTAACTAAATTTAAATATAGGTTTCTTGTTACACCAATAACATACGCATCGGAAAGAATAGTTCCGTTGATAAAGCCATATTTTTCACGCGATAGCGATTTTTGATGGCGATAAAGTGTATTCATAAGCATCGAATTCATCGAATGGCAGGTTTCACAGCGCTTTACAGTTTTCTCAGGTGGCAAAATATCGTGCGAACGATTAGGAGGCTCGATTGAAGAATGACAATCAATACAACGCACTCTATCCCAATGTGAGCTAATACGAGGCAGCCACCGATGTGCTTTTTCAACAGTTGCTATACCATATTTACTCATCATTGCTTCATTAGAATGGCAAGCAACACAATAAACCATCTTATTATTTACAACAACATTAAATTTCATTCCTGATTTTGTGAAAACCGCACTTGGGATATCGGGAACATGTTGGATATTATGTTCGCCGTGACAATAGGTGCAATTCGGTGCATCTGAATTCCCGCTCAAAAGAGATTTACCGTGTACACTTTGTATGTATTCAGTTGATACTTCACTGTGGCAGGAATTACAAACATTATGAATATTAAAATGATTAATTCGAGACTCTGGATGTGATGCTTTTTGAAGTTTGTGGGTACCATGGCAATCCACGCACATTGCAGCTTTGGTATTTCCTGCCAATAAAGCTGAACCGTGGACACTCTTTTCATAATTAATCAAAGAGTTCGCATATTGGCTTGAAATGGAAGTAATATGTAAATGACAAGATAAACATAATTTTTCTTGATTTAATTTTCTTTGTAATTCTGAAATTTGATTACCTTTTGTAATTGGTTGCTTATGACAATAAATACAAGTAGGTGCATTGGGATTGTGAGCAACATATTGTATTGAATGCTCAGATTGTAGATGCTCTTTTTTTACATCTGAATGGCATTTACCACAAAATTCAGTTGAATTGGTGAAATGAAGTGGAGAATTAGGGTTACCAGGGCCTTGAATATTGTGAGAACCGTGGCAACCCACGCAATTGATATCTGGACCACCTTTGCTTCCAGTAGCTTTTGCCATAGACGGATGCCAAGGATGCTTACCAATTAGATTTGAGTGACAATTAGCACAATTGACACTCAAATCACCTTCTTTGTGAGGAATATCATCTGCTTTGAAACCAGCATGACAATTAATACATAGCATTTTTGAATGTACAGAACGAGCAAGCTCAAATTTTCGCACATGAAGTTTCACCTTTCGACCATTTTTTTCCATATAAATATCCGGATCACTATGGCAACTAAGGCAATCATCATTAGATTGAGAATTCGTGTCTTGTACACTAAAAGATACTATGTAGAGGAAAGCAAATAAAACAGGTAAATATTTAAACATCTTATATTATCTCATGTTCAACATATTGAAAAAAGTAGGTAGCAATTGCTTGCTACCTACGCAGAAAATTATTCACTTTTTAGAGTAGTGAGCCATTCAGATAATATTCTTAATTCTTCGTCACCACCTTTAAACTGTGCTGGATGCTTTTTGCCTTTTAAATCAGTTTCTTTTTTCAAATATTTTGCAAAAAATTCAGCATCTCCTTCAACTGATGCATTTGATAAATCAATTGCACCTGATTTTTTCTTGGAAGCAATACCAAGTGAATTTACAGAATGGCACATATCGCATTTTTGCTCTGTAAAAATTGTTTTGCCATCTTTTGCTTCTTGTGCATTTACAGAAACATTAAATGATGCAACAGCGATAAATGCAATTGCTGCTAATGATAGGAATAAATGTTTGATTTTCATATTACCTCCTTTTGAGAAATAGTTATTTATATAACTTAACGAATTAATAATAATTTAGTTTCATTTTTATATTGCAATTGTTAGAGTATTTTCTATTGGATCGAACACAGAATTATATTTTAACAATGGTGGGACAACACCGGATGCATTTCCTTTATCTTTTAATAAACCATCAGAAGAAGAAAATTTTGCACTATGTGCAGGGCAAAAAATATCCTCTCCTGGTGAAGATGGCAATAAAACTTGAGCACCAGCATGCCTACAAATTGAATCAAGAACAACAAATTTATTTTGTTCAATTCTGTAAATGATTAATGGATTACCATCATTAACTGGGGTATTATTTTTATCGCGAACAATCACCATTATCATCCCACCGACACTGCTCAAAATAGGATAGTCTGAAATTTTC
>CALGXJ010000168.1 GCA_937936035.1 Eximiradius proteiniborus | reverse complement strand
TTATAAATATCACAGATCGAAGTAATAATATTCTTCTCAATTAATGTTTGAATGATTTTTTCACCCATTCCTTCAATATTCATAGCATCTCGACTTACAAAATGCTCAATTCTACGTCTTAATTGCCAGGGGCAGTTCGGTTCAATGCAATAATAATTTGCTTCACCTTCAACTCGAATTAATTTACTTTTGATTTTGCAAGGGCAATATTCAGGAAATACATAAGGAGTTATATCGGGTGAACGCTTTTCAACAACCGGCGCAACAACTTTTGGAATAACTTCTCCACCTTTTTCTACAATTACTGTATCACCGATACGAATATCACGCTCTCGAATATAACTGTAATTGTGTAATGTAGCTCTGCTAATTGTGCTACCTGCCAAATATACAGGTTCAAGCTCAGCAACTGGTGTAACAGCACCTGTCCTTCCAACTTGTAAAGTAATATCTTTGAGCAAAGTTTCTTTTCTTTCAGGTGGATATTTAAACGCAATAGCCCATCGCGGTGTTTTAGATATTGCTCCGAGTTTTTCTTGTTGCTTAATACTGTCTATTTTAATAACTATTCCATCTATTTGGAAATCAAGTTCAAATCGTTTGTCTCTCCATTTATTAATATAATGAAGAATCTCTTCGATATTATGACATCTTTCAGCGTAATTGCTCGTCGGAAGACCTAATTTATTAATAAGAGAGTAATTCTCAAATTGACTTGTTAATTCAATCTCCTCTGAATATAAATGATAACATACTACTTGCAAAGGTCTTTGAGCGACTACTTTACTGTCAAGTGTTTTGATGGTTCCAGATGCTAAATTTCTTGGATTTGCAAAGAGTTTTTCTCCAAGTTCTTCACGCTGGCGGTTAATTTCAAGAAAATCGCTTTCTTTTATATACACTTCACCACGTACTTCAAAATTTTTTAAAGGGGTGTTATTAAACATAATTTTGTTGACAACGGTAGGTATTGTTTTGATTGTTAATATGTTCTGAGTAATATCATCACCAATTATGCCATTACCTCGTGTAGCCGCGTATTTCAGTCGACAATCTTCATAAACTAAAGTAATTGCAGCACCATCATATTTCAGGTCAGTTGTAAACGAAATATCTTCATTGTCAAGCGATTCCTTGCATCTACGAACAAAATCCTCAATTTCACCTATTGTATAAGTATTGGCAAGTGATAGAAGAGGTATTTTATGCTCAATTTGTCTGAATTCTTTGAGAGGTTCTTCCCCGATTTTTTGAGTTGGGCTATCTTGTCTAATTAGTTCCGGATTATTTTGCTCCAATTCAAGAAGTTCTTGATAGAGCCTATCATATTCGTAATCACTAATTATTGGTTCGCTTTTTAGGTAATAAGCTTCGTTATATTTATTTAATAAGTCAACTAATTCATTTATTCTTTTTCGAGTATCAATTTTGTCGAAAAAACTTTCCATACTATTTCTCTTCAATTACCAAGGATTTTTACTTTTAGGCGTTTCAATTTTTAAATTATTGAAATACTTGTTTTTAGTTTCCTGTTCCTTAGCTTTTATTATATGCAATATTTGTTCAGGTGCTATATTTTTCTCAAAATTATTATTTGAAGTATTATTTGTTTCAGAGTTAGATGTTTTTGTATTCTTATCTACTGTTGCTTGGTGTTTTAATTTTGCATAAACATAATTGTATTTTGCCTCATAATTCTTGGGACTTAGTAAGATTGCATTTTTGAAAAAATACATTGCACTATCATATTGATGCTGTCCTAAATAAATACATCCTAAATTGAATGAAGAACGGAAAGAAATATTTGTATCCTTGCTTGATAAAAGTTTATAATAAACATTTTTTGCTATGTCTGATTTACCTTTTTTTTGAAGCTGTACAGCATAATTGTATGTGTCAATTAAATTTTCAAAAGAAAAAGCCACAATGATAATTGTTAAAAAAAACGAAAATTTAATCTTTGAAATCATGGCTTAACCATTATCTTTTTAATTTCATAATCTTCATTATGATTATCAGTGTTTGTAATTTTGAGCAAATATACACCCGGTTTAAGCTTGTTTCCAAGCTTATCTTGCAAATTCCAGCGATAACCACCGTCAGAGTCTTGTTCTTTTAGTGTATTGAGAACTTCTCCGTCAATTGTTAATACTTCGATTATTGCTCTCTTTGTTAGTCCAGCTATTGTAATATATTGATCATTTTGATAAGAGATAGGGTGGGGGTAAACATAGAAATTTCTTAAACTATTTGCTGAAATTACAAATGCAAGTGTATTGCCGGCCCCTTGGGAAATTTTTTTTCCTTCTTTTGAAGTTATTTTGCTTGCAGTTAAATAATAGATAAATCCTTTTGGTTTTATTGGGAATTCATTCGATAGGGCTAATTCAAAGACTCTCCCATCGCCTGGTATTTTGTTAATCCTAATAATTTTACCAATTGGCGTTATTAAATAGTTATCTAAATTCAAAGCTGAAGAATCAGGCGGTTCTGAAAACTCGATTTGTAAATAATTATTAGTGTAGAGCTTAAGCTTTGTTAAATATAGATAAGGACTTATACTATCGTACTTGCATTCCAAAGTCAACTCGTTCGGTTCGGTATCATTCCCATATTTATCTTTTATGACTCCACAGATTAATGAATATTGACCGTTTTCAAGGCGATCATATAAATGTAAATATACTTTATTTGATAATGCTATTATTGATTGTATTTT
>CALGXJ010000167.1 GCA_937936035.1 Eximiradius proteiniborus | reverse complement strand
TGCGGCATCAGGAAGAACGCCTTATGTTGTGGGAGCATTAAGAAAAGCAAAAGAAATTGGATGCCAAACAATATTAGTTGCGACCGTAAGCAAAGAAACCGCGAAGAACAATGGAGCAATTGCAGATATTATGATCTGCGTGCCAGTTGGTCCGGAGGTAATTGCCGGTTCGACACGTATGAAAAGCGGAACAGCCCAAAAAATGATATTGAATATGCTCACAACAGCGAGTATGGTGCATATTGGCAAAACGTACGGGAATATTATGATTGATTTGAAACCAACAAATATCAAGTTAAAAGAAAGAGCAAAAAGAATAGTGATGAAATTAACAGGTGTTGATTATAATGTTGCCGAAGAATTTCTACTGACTACTAATTGGAGTGTGAAACATACTTTGCTTATGATATTAGGTGAAATAACATTAGAAGAGGCTGATAGATTATTGAAAAATTCTAATGGAAAAGTTCGATTAGCACTGGAAAAGATATTACAAAAATAGTGTAACCTGAAATTAAACAAAAAATGATGTTGCTGATTATAGCAACATCATTAATGATTAATGGAAAATTACAGATGACTAAATTAAAACTTTGGATACCAAAGAATTGACAATCGCGGAATTGAGTAAAATGTGGAAATATCAGTTTTTCTATTGTGATTTGGTTGCTTAGGATCAATTCTAGGGTCAAATTCAAGGTTAGTTTTTTGCAAAGCAAAGTTAAGTTTCCATTCAAGCATAAAGCACAATATCCCAGCATTATTTAAGTCAATATTTACATTGAACCCTAAACCAGTATTTGCTGCTAACTTATTATCATTTTCATATTCTTTACGACCAAGAGGAAATTCATCAGAATAAATTCTACGCCCGTATTTATTAATCAAGTAAGATAATCCGAGAATACCGTAAAAATTCACACGTCCATAAGGATTTGGAGAGATAAAGGAAGAAAACTCTATTGCGTGATGATGATTTGGATCAACTTTATATTTCTCAACATATTGAGTGCTTTTAGAATAATGATAAGAGGCGGCAAGAGTTAAATATTTGAGCACTCTGTAACTTGTAATAAACCCATAAGCAACTAGACCATCGTAAGAAATATCTTGCCCGTCATCATAAGTCTCCACGATTGTATTAGTTCCAAGCGTAGGACCAAAACCAAAGGTGCGAGGATATAAATCGTAAGTATCTTCTTTTGGAGAATAATCTTCGAAATCATCATCATAAACAGTGGTTCTAGATTGAGCAAAAACTGTTGATGATACAAAAAGTAGAGAAATCAACAAAATTGACAAATTAAAGAGCTTTTTAGCATTTTTAGTAGTCATCGAAATAACCTCATTTATTGGGATAGACTTTATTTCAGATATTTTTTGAGCAATTAGTTTAAGAAATTTTGGTTCATTACGTTTGCCTCGATATGGGATTGGTGCCATCCAAGGTGCATCAGTTTCCAGCAGCAGGTTCTCGATTGGTGTTTGCCGAACAACTTCTGTTAGTTGAGAGGTATTTTTAAATGTAATGTTACCAGTAAAAGACACGAAAAAACCTAAATCAACAGCTTGGAGCATCATTTCAACATCGCCGGAAAAACAATGCAGAACACCGCTTAAATTACCATCTTGATTTTGTTTGAGAATTTGCATTAAATCACTATCGCTTTCGCGGTTATGAACAATAATTGGTAAATGTAAGTTTTTAGCGATAGCAATTTGGTCAGCAAAGGATTTTTTTTGAATATCTATTGGAGAAAAGTCGTAGTAATAATCTAATCCAATTTCACCAATTGCAACAGTTTTATCGTTTTCTTGAGCTACTTGCTCAATTTCAGTTAGAACTTGCTGATTAACCTCAAATGAATTATGCGGATGCACTCCAATACCGTTAAAAAGACAATCATAGCCGGCGACAACTTTTAACAATGAATTAAAAGTTTTTGGTTCGATGGCAGGAACGATAATACATTCAACACCATCGGCAATTGCTTGATTGATAACAACATCGCGATCTTTGTCAAATCTTTCTGTATCTATATGACAATGGGTATCAATCATTTTGCAACTTTTTTAGTTCTTCAATAATTTGTTGGGCATGATTTTCAGGTTTAACTTTGTAGTTAGCGTATTTAATCAAACCATCGGGCGAAATAATAAAAGTGGAGCGAATTACACCAATATATTTTTTGCCATACATCGATTTTTCGCCCAAAGCATAAAATTTTTGACAAATTTCTTTAGTTTCGTCGCTAATCAAATAAAAATTTAAGTTGAATTTTTCGATAAACTTCTTGTGAGATGATGGGCTATCTGGGCTGATGCCAATAACGACAGCACCAAGCTTGGTAATATCCTCCATAGAATCTCGGAATGAACAGGCTTCCTTTGTGCAGCCCGAAGTGTTGTCTTTTGGATAGAAATAGACAACAAGCCACTTCCCAGCGAAATCTTTGTTGCTGATAATCTCGCCGTTAGCAGTTTGTCCGCTAAAATCGGGTGATTTATCGTTAATTTTTAGCATAAGTACTCCTATTTAATTTCAACGGCACCAAATAAATCAATAATTTTCTTTTCAACGGGATGTTTTTCTTTATCATCTATTTTACTGTTTTGGAAGGACGATTTTTCTTGGGTTTCCGTGTTGCTTTCTTCAATAATATGTTTTTGAGCGACTTCGAGGGTAATATCTTCAAGCAAGACAAATTCAGATAAGTATTTTAGCAACAGGCTTAAATTTTTCTTTAATGCTTGTGTAATGATTTTGTTTTCGTGCTTAAATGAAAGTATATTATTATTTAATTCAATATCGCAATTGTATAACTCAGCAAAAATTGGGTCTTTTTTAGAAATTTCTTGAATAATTGAACTGTTATTGGCTAAAAATTGTTGAACGGAAATCTTTTCAGTAGCAGTATTTTGAGTTTCCGGGATATCGACTGATGATTTAGTATTTTCGATAGGTTTAGAATTCTCAATTGTAGAATAAACAACATAATTACCTGTTTTAATTTGTCTGATTTCTTCAATTAATGACTTCAAATCGATTGCTTTATCCATTTCAGCCATATTTATAAGAGCAATTTCAAATCGGACACGAGGTTGAGGCAAATATTTAATAGCTTGCTCGGTATTATTAATAATATGAATATATCGCAAAATATCAGACTTTGTAAGTTTTTTTGAAATATCAAAATATTTTTTTTCAAATTCTTTGCTTGTAGAAAGCAGTTTAGTGTTTTTTGTTATGATAACAGTTAAGATATTGCGAAAATGTTCGAGCAATCCACTGAGAACTTCCTGAATTTCATAACCTTGAGATATGACGATTTGAGAGAGTTCAAAAACTTTAGCTGAATCTTTGTTTGAGATGGCATCTGACAATTGAAAAAAGAAATCTTCATCGAGTAGATGAAGAGATTTAGCCATTTCACTGTAATTAACATTCTTACCACAAAGAGCGATCACCTGATCGAAAATACTCTGGGAATCGCGCATAGATCCATCGGCTTTTTTGGCAATAGTTATAAGTGATTCTTCATCAATGTTTATTTCTTCTTTTTGGGCAATGTTTCTAAGTTGATAAACGATATCTGGGATCTCCACACGGCGGAAATCGAAACGCTGACAGCGACTGATGATGGTAGCGGGTACTTTATGAGCTTCGGTGGTTGCAAATACAAACAATAAATGGGGTGGCGGCTCCTCCAATATTTTAAGAAGTGCATTGAATGCAGAAGTGGACAACATATGAACTTCGTCGATAATATACATTTTGTATTTGCCTTGCGAAGGAGGGTATTTGGCATTTTCACGAAGAGTTCGGACATCATCAACGCTATTGTTGGAAGCACCGTCAATTTCAATAATATCAATGGAACGGTTATTAATTGCTGCTTCGCAATTTGTGCATTGATTGCAAGGCTCATAATCAACTGGTTGCAAACAATTAACAGCACGGGCTAATATGCGGGCAGTAGTGGTCTTTCCTACTCCACGGGGTCCGCAAAATAGATAGGCATGATGGATTCTACCTGTTTTAATGGCATTTTTTAGAGTTGTTGTAATATGCTCCTGCCCGACAACACTATTGAAAGTGAGGGGGCGCCATTTTCTTGCAGTTACAATAAATTCTTTATTGCTACTCATACTATGCTACCAGATGAAAATTACTTTTGCAATTTATAAAAAAAACATTTAACAAAGATTAAATTTATCAAGGCAGTGTAATATTATAATAATTCTATAGCAGCACTCACCATTGCAAGCATACCAGTCTTCAGAGCTTGTTCGTCCGGATTGAGCTTTGAGTTGTGCAGCGGGACAACCTCGCTATCCACAGATTGTTTAACACCAAGGAACCAGAAAACAGACGGAACCTCGCGAGCGAAATAAGCAAAGTCTTCTGCCCACATCTTGGGCTCAAAACCATGGACATTATTAACGCCAAGTGCTTGATTTGCAATATACTTAAATTTATCCACCAATTCTGAATTGTTTATCAAAGCCGGGAAACCTTTCCGAACTTCGACATCGCACTTCACATCAAATAGCGAAGCTATCTGACGCGAATTATTCTCAATTAATTTATGGAGTTTTGAACGGAGCGACTCATCAAAAGTACGTAAGGTGCCTTGCATAGAAGCAAATTCAGGAAAGATGTTTGTAGCATTGCCACCAATAACAGATGTAACAGAGAGTACAGCAGGAGAAAAAGGATTTTTGTTATTATTTAGCATAGCTTGCAAATAAATAATCAAATTAGCAGCAACAATAAGAGGATCGTTGCCCATATGAGGTTGTGCTGCGTGTGAGCCTTTGCCATACAAATTCCAATAGAGTTCATCAGCAGCAGCCATAACCGGACCGGCAGAAACGGCAATTTCACCAGTGTTCAACTCGGGGTAAATGTGCTGCCCTAAAACATATTTTGGGCGAGGATTATCAAGAACACCTGCTTTAATCATTTTCAGGGCACCACCTGGGATTAATTCTTCAGATGGCTGAAA
Source organism: Eximiradius proteiniborus (assembly GCA_937936035.1). Classification (GTDB taxonomy): domain Bacteria; phylum Bacteroidota; class Ignavibacteria; order Kapaibacteriales; family UBA2268; genus JAKIZO01. The sequence continues at coordinate 431 of CALGXJ010000167.1, read as the reverse complement.
AATCAGTTTGATAGTTCCATTCAAATGTTCTTCAAATTTTTTTAATATTATTGCTGAACCAAGAAGGATAGCAGTATGGAAGTCGTGCCCACAAGCATGCATAATTCCGGGATTTTGTGAGGCGAAAGGTAGTTCAGTTTCTTCTTTAATAGGAAGTGCATCAATATCTGCTCGCAATGCAATGCAATTATTCCCCTTCCCAATAATACCGACTGCACCAGTTTCTGTAATTCGCTTATATTCGATATTATTATCTTTTAATATGCTAATAATAAATTCAGTAGTAGCAAATTCCTTGTTCGATAATTCAGGATTTTGATGAATTTTTCTGCGAAAATCAACAACCTGTTGATAAATTTCTCCGATCTGATTTTTAATTTCAATAATTGAAGGTTTCATAACAATAAAAAATTAATTGATACATTTTAGTT
>CALGXJ010000166.1 GCA_937936035.1 Eximiradius proteiniborus | reverse complement strand
AAAAAAGGCGACGAAGTCGTTGCTATGAACCTTCGTGCCGTAGACAATACATTGGATAATTTATTTGAAGTACCTGTTCCAAATGAAGCTAGTGCCGATTGGGATATTGCTGCTCCTGTTCCTGATACAGCTCCGAAATTTGTAAAAGAAGTTCTTGGCGAAATAATTGCAGGTCGTGGAGATAATCTGCCTGTTAGTGTTTTCCCTGTTGATGGTACTTATCCAAGCGGAACAACTCAATATGAAAAACGAAATATTGCTCTGCAAATTCCAGTTTGGGACGAAACAATTTGTATTCAGTGTGGTAAATGTGCAATAGTTTGTCCTCACGCTACTATTCGTATTAAAGTATATGATCCGTCGTATCTAGAAAATGCACCTGAAACTTTCAAGTATGTGGATGCAAAAGATAAAGAATTCGAAGGATTAAAATATACAATCCAGGTTGCTCCGGAAGACTGCACCGGTTGTGGTGTCTGCGTTGAAGCTTGTCCAGCTAAAAACAAGTCGAACACCAGCCTGAAAGCTTTGAATATGGCTCCACAACTACCTCTACGTAAACAGGAAGCAATCAATTGGGATTTCTTCCTTTCAATTCCGGATATTGATAGAGCGAAAATTAAAGTTTCTCAAGTTCGTCAGCAGCAAATAATGCGTCCATTGTTTGAGTTCTCTGGTGCTTGTGCTGGTTGTGGAGAAACACCTTACGTGAAATTAATGTCTCAATTATTTGGTGATCGCGCAATTGTTGCTAATGCTACTGGTTGCTCTTCTATTTATGGTGGTAATTTGCCTACTACTCCTTGGTCTTACGACCATAATGGACGCGGTCCTGCTTGGTCAAATTCACTTTTCGAAGATAATGCAGAATTTGGGCTTGGTTTTAGACTTGCTATCGACAAACAAAATGAAATTGCTCAGATGCTTCTTAAAAAACTTGCTTCTCAAATAGGCGAAACTCTTGTCGATGAAATATTATAAGCAGATCAAACTTCCGAAGATGGAATTAACAAGCAGCGTGAAAGAGTTCAAACTCTAAAAGAAAAACTAAATCTTATGGATAAAAATGAAGATGTTAATAATTTGCTTGTGGTAGCTGACTATCTTGTTAAAAAATCTGTCTGGATTATTGGTGGTGATGGCTGGGCTTATGATATTGGTTATGGTGGGCTCGATCACGTCCTTGCCTCAGGCAAAAATATCAATGTATTAGTCCTTGATACCGAAGTTTATTCAAACACTGGTGGTCAAACTTCCAAGGCAACTCCACTGAGTGCCGTTGCTAAATTCTCATTTGGTGGTAAACCCACTGGGAAAAAAGACCTTGGCTTGATGGCTATGTCTTATGGCACCGTTTATGTTGCCTCTGTTGCGTTGGGTGCAAAAGATGACCATACTCTTAAAGCTTTTCTTGAAGCTGAAGCCTACGATGGTCCATCAATTATAATTGCTTATAGCCATTGTATTGCTCACGGTATCAACATGGAAAAACCATTAGAGCACCAAAAAGCTGCTGTTGATTCTGGGCAATGGTTATTATATCGCTATAATCCTGAACGTGCTCAATTAAAGCAAAATCCTTTAATTTTGGATTCACGTCCTCCAAAAATGCCTGTTGAAGAATATATGAATATGGAAAATCGCTTCAAAATGTTGCTCAAGAGCAAACCAGAGTCAGCTAAGTTATTCTACAAGATGGCTCAGGAAAACGTTGAAAATCGTTTCAAATTCTATCAATATTTAGCAAATAGAACATTTGATGGTGTTTCTCAATAATTGAATTAGTAAATTAATTTGGAGTTAGTTATGGATTTGACATCAAAATATTTAGGAATGACGCTTAAAAACCCATTGGTTGTCTCTGCGTCACCTATTTCCAAAGAAATAGATAATATCAAGAAAGCTGAAGATGCTGGTGCAGCTGCTATTGTAATATATTCACTTTTCGAAGAACAATTAATTTTAGAACAAAAAGAAATTTTTTATCACACAACTCAACATAATGAAATTACACCTGAAGCTTCTTCATTCTTCCCGGAACCTTCTGAATTCAAACTTGGTCCCGAAGAGTATTTAGAGCATATTGCGAAAGCAAAAAATGCTGTTAAAATTCCTGTAATAGCAAGTCTTAACGGTAATACCGAAGGTGGATGGACCAATTATGCAAAAAAAATGCAAGACGCAGGAGCCGATGCAATCGAACTTAATATTTATAATATTCCTACCGATACTATGCTTTCATCCGAAGCTCTTGAGAATAGTTATATAAACATTTTAAAAGCTGTGAAAAATGCTGTTACTATCCCGGTTGCTTTAAAATTAAGCCCATTCTTTACGAATATGGCAAATATGGCAAAACGTTTTGATGAAGCCGGTGCCGATGCGCTTGTTCTTTTCAATCGTTTTTATCAGCCAGACGTTAATCTAAATGAACTTGAAGTTGTTCCTAATGTCGATTTGAGTACATCGGCTGATATTAAGATTCCATTGCGTTGGATTGCAATTCTTAAAGATAGGATAAAAGCTGATCTTGCCGCTACATCCGGTGTCCATACAGGTGAGGACCTGATCAAATACCTTATGGTAGGTGCTAACGCTGTTATGATGTGTTCGTCTTTGCTTAAAAATGGTATCTATCATCTTAAAACTGTTTTAGACCAAATGCAAAGTTGGATGGAAGCAAAAGAATACGAATCTGTTGCACAAATGCAAGGTTCTATGTCCCAGTCGAAAATCGGTAATCCTGAAAGCTTTGAACGTGC
>CALGXJ010000165.1 GCA_937936035.1 Eximiradius proteiniborus | reverse complement strand
TAAAAATCATGTTTATCACCTAGTGCACGATAATAGTATGAGTGCGTGCGGACTTTGGACCATTGATAATGTCGTTGTCTAAAACTTCGACAAAGAATTCATATTTATCTTCTGGAGTGATATGAACTTTTTTCAGGTCCCAAACATAGGGCAAATCCTGAATAGTGGAGTTGCTTGCAGATAACGGGATTGGGATTTGCTTGTAATTTTTATCCGGCGAAGAATATTTTGATTCGATTAATTTATAGTGCAACTTAAGAGAACTGAAACCATAATCATCGCTAATTGCAACTTTAATTGGAAGAATAGCATTTTTATCGAGTTCGACATTCATTGTTGGAGACTGAAGAGATATTGATGGATATTCATCTTTGCCAGAAACCACAGAGTAGCGAATAGGGTCAGGATTTGTTTGCCCATCGGTATCGATAATTTTAATGTGATAGAAACCATTGAAATTGCAGAAAAATTTGCCAGTTGCGACTTTATCTTTGATCGACATTTGGATAAAAGTTGTATCAAATCGAGGGATTGAGTCTTTTTCGCTGAATTTATTTTTTTCTATTACCAATTGAGCGGATTTGATTTTCTTGTTGGAAAGCACAGAAATATTCACGGACGAACCATTAAGAGCAGAGATATCGGCATTTTGCTCATCAAAATCTTTTGGAGCAAGTCCTGTGTAAGAAGGATAAGAAACTCTACCGCTTAATGAACGGATTTGAGGCAAATCAACTACCTGAATAGAACCTAATTTAGTGATGACATTTGTTGTAAGCCATTCAGCAGAAGCATAGAACTGGAGATTAGATTTTACGACAGCGATAGAGTAAATATAGACGTCGCCTGTATCGAGACGAAGAATGTATTCATCATAATTTTTTTGCTTTTCTTCTTTAATAAGTAATTTAATAGTTTCCGGGGCTTGACCTCTGGATTTAATCACTATTTGAGCGGGTTCGCCGCGCAAAACAACTTGGTGCTCATTGACTAATGTCAAGCTAAAAGGAGCAGGAGGAAGATATGATTTGTTCCAGTTTATCACTCGTTCGAAGGCAAATCCAAAAGAAGACTGAAAGACAAAGAAAGAAAAAAGAAAAACAGTCAGAGAAACAAGAAACCTAATCACCGAATTCTTGAGTTTTTTGGTATCTAAAATCACGCTGTAATCTCTGTCTTTCGAATAAGAAGTAATTTGTTCAAAGGCAGCTTCGATGAGTTCGGCGGACATTCCATTAGGTTTATTACGTTCCTGATAAATTTGAACTGCATTGCTTAATCTATCTTTGACATCAGGGTATTGGTCACCAACTCTGAGAGCTATAAGATGCAGTGGAGGACGGCTTTTAGGTAAAAGGAACCGGGCCAATCCATCTTTCAAGAAGAATGAAAGTAGCATTATTGAGGAGAAGACAACAAAACCGAACAATATTCCACGGAAGAAAACATCTCCTTGTGCAAAAAGTTCAATTATGGAAACAGAAAAAAGGACAGAAACAATAAAAGTAAGAGCGTTGAAAAGCCCTGAAAACAAAATGATGAAGCTTTCTTTTCTGCGAGTGGTGCGAAGCTTCTGAATAATTTCTTTATATGTATCTCTTTTCATATCAATCAATTAGTTAGCGCATAAACAATAATATTTGTGCCAATTTTCAAGGCAGATTCCCTTTTTTCAGGTGGGTTGTTGTGAACCTCGGGGTCTGCCCAGCCATCGCTTGGATTGGATTCATAAGTGTAGAAAACACACAGACGCCCATTATGAAACATACCAAAACCTTGCGGAGGCTTGCTATCGTGTTCGTGAATTTTAGGAAGACCGCTTGGAAAAACAAAATGGCAATTATAAATTTTATGATTAAAGGGCAATTCAATAAAATCTTTATCGGGGAAGACTTTTTTCATTTCACGGCGAATATGTTCGTCTAAGCCATAATCATCGTCGATATAGAGAAAGCCTCCATTTTCTAAATATGCTCGTAAATTTCGTACTTCTCTTTCGGTGAAATTAACATTTCCGTGTCCCGTAAGAAAAATTACAGGATATAGAAACAAATTATCGTTAGCTAAATCAACGTAAAAGAAAGTAGCTTCGACATTTATGTTTGTATTTTCACGAACGAATTTGAGCAGATTTATTTCTGCCGATTGGTCGTTGTACCAGTCTCCCCCACCGGAATATTTGACACGAGCAATCTTGAAAGCACTTTTTTCTTGCGAATGAGCAAATAAATTAATCGATAATAATGATATTATTATTGATAAAACAATTAGTTTTACATTTATCTTAAACATACAGCATAATATCTAATAAAAAACCATAACAATTTATAGATTATAGACGTTTTAATAATGAAAATGTTACAAAGATAATCAATTAATCACACTGAATTCATAAAATATAAGTTTTGTTCATCGAATATTAGCAATGATTGCAGAATAAATCTAATTTTGTATGAAATTAGTTGCAAATTTAGGGGATAAAAATGAAAAACATATTTTTTACAGTTTTTATGTTTTTTGCATTAATTTTAATTGCAAAATCAGAAACATTAATAAAAGGTAAGGTTCTGAATTACGATACAAAGCAACCCATTGAAAATGTAACAGTAGAAACAAGCAATGGATTAATAAAAACATTAACAGACGCTAAAGGAGAATTTCAAATAAGTTTGCCAAATAGCGGTAATTACAGAATAACTTTCACTTCTCCAACCGGCAATCAACTAACAAAAAAAGTAAAAGTCGGTGATGAAAAAGAGCTACTTCTAAATGTAGAGATACTATCGAAAAATTACAATTTAGGTGAAGTGGTGGTATATGGAGCATCCAGAAGAGCTGAAAAAATAATGTATTCTCCATCGGCTGTATCGGTTGTGTTCAGTGAAGAGTTGGAAAGGAAATCACGCCAAGGGCAATTAGCATATTCAGTTGCTGGGAATGCTGGAATAGATGTTTTGCGAAATGGAGCGAATGACTTTATTGTTAATGCAAGAGGTTTCAATTCTGGATTAAATCGCAGAGTGCTGGTGTTGCAAGATGGGCGCGATGTGGCTATGCCGCTGCTGGGAGCTCTGGAATGGAACTCTTTCTCTTTACCAATGGAAGAGTTTGAAAGCGTTGAATTTGTGAGAGGACCATCGGCAGCACTCTACGGAGCAAATGCATACAATGGGGTTTTACTTTTGAAAAGCCAGTCGCCTCGCTACAATCAAGGGGGGAAAATATCTATTTTAGGTGGAGATTATAATACATATAAATTTGATTTACGTTACGCAGGCAGTTTTGAAAATCTTTTTTTCAAAGTAAATGCGGGGCGTTCATATTCATTAAATTTTGCAAATAGACGCGATTCAGTCAGATTTCTGGAGTATTCCGGCTTGCCGTTGGAAAAGCGTGTGCTTCGCCCGGAAGACAGGAATACTTATTCGAACTATGGTGCAATACGTTTAGATTATTACTTCGACGACAGCAAATCACTTACAGGTGAATTTGGTTATTCTCACAATGGGAATGAAGCATTTGTGTTCGGACTTGGAAGAACATTCGTCAAAGAAACAGAGAGACCATATTTCAGGCTGGCTTACAATTCTGATAGAATAAATATTCACTCTCATTATATGAGCCGTTTTACTCCGGATACGATGTGGTTACTTGTTCCAAATGCGCCGTTGTTAGATAACTCGAAAGATGTGATGTTTGATTTTCAGCATAATTTTTATTTGAGAAATAATATACACTTTATTTGGGGAGTAACTGAGCAGCTACAATACATCAGAACATACGGGACAAGCATTCCGAATAATGTAGATGCAGATTTCACAGGTGTTTACTCGCAGATTGAGTGGCAAGCAGCAGACAATTTGAAATTTGTGGGTTCAGCAAGATATGACCACGCAAGCATTCATCCATCATATTTTTCGCCAAGATTTTCTGTTGTATATACACCAATAGCGGGAAACCAATTTAGATTGTCGATAAATAAAGGATTCCAAAGACCAAATTATTCAGAGTTATATAGATTAACACCAGACGCACCAGCATTTTCAACAAAGACGAAAGCACCTGTTAATTTCAAAAATATTGAAAAGATAATTGTAGATAGCATAGCAAGCTTAAGTGGTGTGCGCCCGGAAATAAGCTTCAATCTAAGTCCAACCCGTGCATTTGCCGTTGGCAACGACAAACTCGAAGTAGAAAAAATCACTTCATTTGAATTTGGATATAAAAACACGATTTCAGATAACATCTATATTTCAGTTGATTTGTTTTATAATAGACTTACAGATTTTATTACTAATTTTTTGCCTGGTGTCAATCCAAATATTCAAAAATGGTCGCCTCAACTGCCGGATAGCTTAAGCCAATACGCTGAATTGGTCAGGAATATTGTTTATTCCGAGCTTTCAGCAAGAGATAGAGCAAGATTATCAATATTTAACGGACAACCTGCTTTTATTGTTTCAAATACAAACATTGGTAAAGTTGATGAATATGGAGTAGAATTAACGGCATTTTACAAAATAACTAATAATTTCAGTGCAAAAATTGATTACAGTTATTTTGGTTATGAGGTAGTTGAAAACAAGTCTGCTCAGCCATTGCTACCAAATACAGCTCCACATAAAGCAAATTTATCATTAAATTACGTTCAGCCGAATTCATATGATATAACATTGGATGTATATTATTCACACAAATTTGATTGGCTTGCAGGAACGTTTCAGGGCAAAGTGCCGAGCTACACAATTGTTAATTTAAATGCCGGATATGAATTAACAAACAATTTAAGTCTTGGTTTAAACGTTTATAATTTGTTTAACAAAAAGCATTATCAAATATTTGGCGGTACGTATATACCGCGAGTAGCAACAGCAAAAATTAATTATATGTTTTGATGAAAAAAAAAGTAGTTTATATTTGCAGAGAGTGTAGTTATAAATCGCCACGATGGCTTGGGAAATGCCCTAATTGCAATGCCTGGAACTCATTTGATGAAACAATAGACGATGCCGGTGCACGCAGAATCAGCACCGGCAAATCTATTAATCCAGCAACTGTTGTTAAATTAAGCGAAATTTCAACAGATAAGCAATATCGAATAAATACTACGATAAAAGAACTCGACAGAGTGTTGGGGGGTGGAATCGTCCCTGGTTCAATTGTGCTTGTTGGAGGGGACCCTGGGATTGGCAAAAGCACGCTTATGCTGCAGATGTGCTTTGGTATTGCTGAGCAAAATCCGCTTTATATAACAGGCGAAGAATCACTACAGCAAATTAAATATAGAGCATTGAGAATTAAGGACATTGATGAAGAATTAGAAATTCTTGCTGAAACAAATTTAGAAACAATTGTCAATACGATAAAACTATCTGCAGCAAATGTAGTTGTTATGGACTCGATTCAGTCTGTATTTTCGGAATTGATTGAGGCTACACCTGGCTCGATAACTCAGGTGAGAGAATGTGCGACGCATTTGCAGCAAGTAGCTAAAAAAAATAACAAAGCAATTTTTTTAATCGGGCACGTAAATAAAGACGGTGCTATTGCAGGGCCGAAAATATTAGAGCATCTTGTTGATACAGTAATTCAGTTCGAAGGAGAAAAAACTTATTCATACAGGATTTTGCGAGCATTGAAGAATCGCTATGGCTCTACAAATGAAATCGGCATTTTTGAAATGAGCGAAAACGGGCTAATAGAGGTAAGCAATCCATCTGAGGTGTTTCTTACCGGACGAAATGATTTTGCATCCGGGATAACAATCGCTTCGATAATGGAAGGGAGCCGTCCAATTCTGCTCGAGGTGCAGTCGCTTGTAACACCGACAAACTATGGTATGCCACAACGTGTATCAAATGGATTTGACAACCGCCGGTTGCAAATGATACTTGCGGTATTGGAAAAAAGGTTAGGTATACCATTCAGCCATAATGATGTGTTTGTAAATATTGCTGGTGGACTATATTTAAATGATACTTCGGCAGATTTGGCAGTAGCGATTGCACTGGTGAGTTCGTTCAAAGACATTGCAATAGATGCAAAGACTGTATTTATCGGTGAGATTGGGCTGACCGGGGAAGTGCGTTCAGTTGCATCAATCGAGCAAAGGATAGCCGAAGCCGATAAGCTTGGCTTCGAGCGAGTATTCTTCCCTACAGGAAATGCGAGCAAGATATTGAAAAAATTTTCTGCTAAATTGGAACCAATTGAAAGAATTCCCGCGCTGTTTAATCATCTTTTTTAAAACAAATCATATTTTTTTGCTTTGTTCGTTTACTTTTATTTAAAAATTAGTTGAATAAAATGGAAAAGATAAACGAACTAAGAGAGAGAATTGATGAATTTGACAGGCAACTGATCAAGGTTTTTGCCGAAAGACTGCAAATTGCTAAGGAAATCCTAACGTTAAAAATAGGCAATCAACTCAAAGCGGACGATTCCAAAAGAGAAAGTGAAATCATTGAAAAGCTATTTAGTGAATTTGGTGATAAAATTTCTAAATATACAATCGAGAAGCTATATAGGACAATTTTTTCTATTTCCAAAGAAAGCTTTAAAAATGAACACCAAAATTTAACTGCCATAGAATTATTAAAACTAAGACCTATTATGATTGCCGGACCTTGCGTAGTAGAATCGCGAGAACAAGTATTCAGAATTGCTCAGGAATTATCTGAAATTGGTGTAAAATTATTGCGCGGAGGAGCATTTAAGCCACGAACCCGTCCCGATAGTTTTCAGGGACTTGGAGACGAAGGACTTGATTATTTGCTCGATGCTGCTTGCAAATATCAGATGTATACAGTTACGGAAATACTCGATACGGAACAATTAGAAAGGAATTACGAAAAAATTGATATAGTGCAAATCGGTAGCAGAAATATGTCCAGCTACGGATTTTTAAAGCAAGTAGGCAGATTGTCTGCACAAGATGAGAAACCCGTAATATTAAAAAGAGGATTTGCAGCAACAATAGAAGAATTCCTGAATGCCGCTGAATATATAAGGCAGGAAGGCAATCCGAATGTTATTTTATGCTTGCGTGGAATAAGGACTTTTGAACAGATTGACTCAAAATTAAGATTTACTCCTGATATTGGAGCAATAATGGATTTGAAGGAACGGACAGATATGCCTGTAATTTTCGATCCATCTCATTCGACAGGAGTTTCAAGATATGTGCTCCCAATTGCAAGAGCGGCACTTGCCGCGGGTGCTGATGGGCTTATGGTAGAAACTCACTACAGCCCGAAAGAAGCCTTGATTGATGGTTTTCAAGCAATATTTCCAAAAGATTTAAAGGTGATAATTGATGAAGCGCTTAATTGAGATATATTTTAAAAGTCAGAAGTCTACTATCTTTTTCGAGCCATTCGATAATTTTGCACAAATTTATCCTAATACAAACGTTGTATTGCTAACGGACGAAAAAGTGCATTCTCTTTATCGGCATAAATTTGAGGAATGTAATACAATTGTTGTTCCAGAAGGAGAGAAATGCAAGAATCTTGAAACTGTTGTCAGTGTAATTAATGAATTACTGAAATACAAAGCCGATAGAGATACAGCAATAATAGGGATAGGTGGTGGTTCAGTTTGCGATTTGACCGGATTTGTGGCGAGCGTGTATATGCGAGGTCTTAGGCACTCGTTTGTGCCTACGACATTGCTTTCGATGGTTGATGCAAGTATTGGCGGAAAAACTGCGATAAATTTCGATGAAATAAAGAATTTAGTTGGGACATTCAAGCACCCGGAATTTGTTGTAATCGACACAAGTTTTTTGGACACATTAAGCGACAAAGATTATTCTTCGGGTATTGGGGAACTTATCAAAATTGCTGTAATCTCTGATGAAAAATTTTTCGAAGTGCTTGAAGAAACAGACTTAAAAGATAGGAAGAACATAAATTATAATATTATGTTCGAATCTTTACGAAAAAAATCTGAGATAGTAATCCGGGATGAAGAAGATAGAGGAATACGCCATCTTTTGAATTTTGGTCATACGTTTGGGCACGTGATAGAACGGGATTATAATCTGCCACATGGACAATCTGTAATTTTAGGAATGCTGATTGCGATGAAAATATCTATTGAAATGAACGAGTTAAGTGAGGAAGTGTATCACAGAATTCACAGAACATTAGAAAAATATTTGCATTTTAAGGAAGAAATAGATATTTGCAAGCTGGCTTGTGGCATTAGCTTAGATAAGAAAAGAAGGAAAAATACTATAGATTTTATTTTACTGAAAGAGATTGGCTTTCCGAAAATTGTAAATATGAAATTGGAAGATATTCAACAAATATGCAATAAAATAACATTGGAATTGACATAGTCAATTCCAATGTTATCCGTAAAAATTAGTAAGAGATTAAACTTCTAATCTACTATCAAGTACTTTAACAATACGTTCGTATACTTCTTTAAAATCGCCTACGCCATTGATTTTAAATGCTAATCCCATAGAGGAATAATACTTAATAAGAGGTTTTGTTTGAGACTCATATACCATCAACCGACGGCGAATAGTTTCTTCTTTATCATCTTCGCGTTGGAACAACTCTACATTTTCTTCGGGCAGTGGTGGATTGAACAAAAGATGATATATTTTACCTGTTTTTTTATCAACACGGCGAAGACTAATTCTCTGAATTATTTCCTCATGTGGCACTTCAAGAACGAGCACGCAATTTAGCTTTAGTCCCATTTTCGACATCATTCCATCGAGTGCTTCAGCTTGCGGGATAGTTCTTGGGAAACCATCAAGCAGGAAGCCTTTGATATAGTCAGGTTTTTTCAGTTCGCTGGCAATAATATCTATCATAATTTTATCGGGGACAAGTTCGCCTTTGTTCATATATTCAGCGGCAATATTACCAAGCTCGGTTTGGTCTTTAACATTTTTTCGCAAAATATCGCCTGTGGAAATTTGCTTAATTCCATAGTCTTTGCAAATATTTTGTGATTGCGTTCCTTTTCCAGAACCGGGAGGTCCTAAAAAGATTAATCTCATAAAATGTTCCTATTTTGAAGATATAAACAATGAGCAGTATTTTTACTAAAATAATTA
>CALGXJ010000164.1 GCA_937936035.1 Eximiradius proteiniborus | reverse complement strand
TTGTTTATCAAATTCCATTACAAATCGAAAAATTTTGTCCTGTTTATGCTGAAACATTACATCCAAATCAAAGGTACCATTTTTATTTTCAGCAAAGTTTACCATTATAAATTTACCAGTTAAATAGCCTTCTTTGTGAAGCCTCGCAAAAGAATAAATTTCACCGCTCGAAGTAAATTTTTCTACATTTGAATTTTCACTGCCGTTAAATGCAAATTTTGAAATATATTTATTAATAGATTGATTAGAATTAAACAAATCTATCGCTTTTCGTAAACTTATTGTATGACTATTTTCGTGCGTTGCTTTGAGTAATTTTTGTCTGTTTATTTGATTTGTGTCAATTTCATTATAAATACCATTGTCCAACTTGTTATTATCGTAATAAACTTGAGAAGTATCATTGCCTACGTTTACTTTTTTACCTTGATCGTGCTTTTCTGATTTTTTTGCTAACTTTTCATTTTCGGCAATGGGAGCTTTTTTATCTGGATTATCACAAAATACAACTAAAAAAAAGAATAAAAATAGAACAAACTTTTTCATAAGATTTTAAAAAAATGTTTAAAAATATTTATTGGGACAAAAATACTACATTAAAAATCATCCGTATATTTTTCTTGATCTTTGATTTTCGATTTGACTTGATATTTCTTCCGCAAATTTCAGAGCTTTTGCAGCTGAATATGCATCAACAGCAATAGGTTCATTATACTTTATGGCGTTAATAAATGCTTTTTGTTCCTCTTCAATTGCATTTAATTTCGGTACAGATGGTTTTGAATAATATATATTCTGGTTTTTAAGGCCATCTTGAATAGAACCAAGCAAATGAGCATATTCTGCACTTTCGTCTGAAATATTTTCTGATAAATAAAAATGTTCTACTTCTTGATTACCAAAATCAATCGAAATGTATGCATTTTTCTGAAATATCCTCATTTTTCGCATAGGGTGTGCCGAAAGTCTTGAAGCAGTTAAGTTTGCGACAGCACCATTTTCAAATTTTATTCGAGCATTCGCAATATCAATTGTTTCCGTAATTACAGAAACACCTGTTGCATCAAGCGATTTTATTTCTGACTTTATCAGCCATAAGATTAAATCTATATCATGAATCATTAAATCGTGAATAACCGACACATCTGTTGCTCGTGGCTTGAACTGACTTAATCTGTGAGCTTCAATAAACAATGGTTCAATACGGGTATCTTTCAGTGCTTTTATGGCTGGGTTAAACCTTTCAACGTGTCCTACCTGAATAAGCACATTACTTTTTTCAGCCAGTTCTATCAATTTTGTTGCCTCTTCGTAAGTCGAAGTAATCGGCTTTTCAATAAAACAATGCTTATTGTTCTCAATTGCTAATTTTGCAACATCGTAATGGGTCGTGGTTGGACTTGCAATTGTTACAGCATCCACATTCATAAATAATTCTTCAAGCGAATCAAATGATTTGATTAAATACTCATTTGCAATATTTATTGCTTTATCTTTATCCAAATCATATATTCCAACTAATTCTACTTCAAGGTTATGTTTCCACAGTTTTGTGTGAATTGAACCCAAATGACCTGTCCCGATAACTCCAATTTTGATTTTTTGCATTTTATTCACCGTTTCTTTATTGATGATTTTCTCTTATTTTTCAAATTTCATTGCTTCTGCAATAATCTTTTCTTGTTCCAAAATATGCTTTTTAAACGAACCCGTTGCAGTCGCAGCAGAAGCACGACGTCCGAGATAGCGAAATCTATTTTTAATATCATCAATCATCTCAATAAAAATTGGATATAAATAGGGGAAAGCTCCCATATTCTGTGGTTCTTCCTGCACCCATAAAATCTCTTTTGCATTAGAATAACTATTGATGATATTTTGCAGCAATTCTTTATGCAGTGGATATAGTTGCTCAATTCTAACAAAAGCAATATTGTCTATATTCTTCTTGATTCTTTCTTCAAGAAGTTCGTAATATATTTTGCCAGTACACAATATCAACCTATCAATCTTGCTTTTATCAATTATTGTTTCATCATCATAAATATGATGAAACTCACCAAAGATAAACTCATCTCTTTTTGATACCGCAAGTGGATGACGTAGCATCGATTTTGGTGTCATTAGTATCATTGGCAATTTATGAGTAAGAAGCAACTGGCGACGCAATGCATGGAAATAATTCGAAGGGGTTGTAAAGTTTCCAACTATCATATTTTCATCAGCACACAATTGTAAATAACGTTCTAATCGAGCGCTCGAATGCTCAGATCCCTGCCCATCATAACCATGAGGAAGCAATACTACAAGATTAGAATTTTGTCCCCATTTAACCTCACCGCAGCTTATATATTGATCAAAAAATGTTTGAGCGTTGTTTGCAAAATCTCCAAATTGTGCTTCCCATACTGTTAAATCACTATCTGCAATAATGCTATAGCCATATTCATATCCAAGCGTAGCTACTTCAGACAAAGGACTATCGAATATTCTCATTCTACCTTGATTTTTGCGAATATGATTTAACGGAATATAAATATCTTCATTGTAATAATCATAGAGCACAGCGTGCCTTTGGCTGAATGTCCCTCGTCTGCTATCTTGTCCGCTAAATCTTACATCTCGCCCCTCAACCAGCAGCGAGCCAAACGCTAGAGCTTCTGCCATTGCCCAATCTATTGCTCCATCACGTTCAAACACCATATCATATCGCTTCTTTATAAATTGCTTTAATTTTGGGTTCAGATTGAAATTATTAGGTATAGTCGTTATTGCTTCTGTTATCTCTTTGAGTAAATTATCGTGAATAGCCGTAAAATACGGTGAAATTGTTCTGCCTTCCTTCAGGAAAAATTCAAACTTCTTCTGCCCTTTGAAAAATACTCTATTGTTATATGCTCCTTCGTATTTTAACTTAATATTGGATAGATAATTGTCTACATCTTGATTATTAATAACGTTTTCTCTAATGAGTTCATTCTGATATATTTTTGAAATTGGTGGCATCGACTTTATTTTTTTGTAAAGCAGTGGCTGTGTGTATGTAGGTTCATCTCCTTCATTGTGCCCGTATTTGCGATAGCATAATAGGTCAATAATTACATCGCTTTTAAACGCTTCTCTATATTCCATTGCAAAAATAGCTGCTTCAAAAACAGCTTCCGGATCATTTCCGTTCACGTGCAAAATTGGAGATTGGATCATCTTTGCAATATCAGTAGCATAATATGTAGAACGAGAAGCGTCCGATGGCGTGGTAAATCCAATTTGATTATTCACGACAATATGAATTGTTCCACCAACTTTGTATCCTTCCAACTGTGATAAATTTAACGTTTCTGCAACAATTCCCTGTCCGGCAAATGCAGCATCACCGTGAATATTTATCGGTAAGGCTTTAGAATAAGTTCCGTCTTGTATCTTATTATCTATTGATCTTGCCATTCCTGCAATCACCGGATTAACTAATTCAAGATGACTTGGATTTGGGGAAAGAAGTATCTCCAAAGTATGTCCGTTTTTCCCGGTATATTTGCCTTTATCGCCTAAATGATATTTTACATCGCCCGCTGCTTGATCCAATTCAGGTGCATAGTCGCCTTCAAATTCGTTAAATATTAATTCGGGTTTCTTCCCTACATTATTAACTAATACATTCAAACGCCCTCTGTGAGCCATTCCAATCACTATTGAATTAAGACGGTGTTCGGCTGCTTTCTCAAATAACTCCGACAACAAAACAATTAATGTTTCGGCTCCTTCCAAAGAAAATCTCTTGTGTCCAATATACTTTGTATGTAAATAATTTTCAAAGAATTCAGCATCTATTAATTTATGTAAAATTTTTATTTTTT
>CALGXJ010000163.1 GCA_937936035.1 Eximiradius proteiniborus | reverse complement strand
TATCCGAGCGATAACTGTTCCGACCTCGACAGTAGTACCTTCTGGGACAAGCACTTCGGCAAGCACACCACCGACCGGTGCAGGCACTTCGGTATCAACTTTGTCAGTAGAAATTTCTAAAATCATTTCGTCCCGCTCAATTGCGTCGCCCACTTTCTTGAACCAACGAATGATTGTGCCTTCCTGGAGCGATTCGCCCATCTTTGGCATTACAACATCAACTTTCATTTTATGTTCCTTGAATTATTTGAGAATTTGTTTAATTGTAACTAATTATCATTTTTGACGAAACAAACACATAATTAATTTGAGCAAAATAAAAAATTTAAATTTTTTCATAATTCTTTTCGTCTTTATATGAAAATAAAAGGAGGTATATATGAATTTACAAAAATTAACTTTAAAGGCACAGGAAGCTGTTCAAGCGGCTCGCGAAATTGCCGAAAGCAATGGCAACCAGGCAATCGAGCCAATTCATCTGTTTGCTGCTATGGTGCAGGATGCAAGCGGTATAATCCCTGATATTCTTGCTAAGCTGGGTGTTAATCTCACTTTCCTGAAAGTAAAAATTACAGAATTGCTGGATAAAACCCCAAAAGTAAGCGGTGCGACCGGAAGCAACCAGTATGTTTCTCCGCAACTTAATCAAACTTTCGATATTGCCTTCAAAGTAGCAACCGAATTGAAAGACGAATACGTAAGCACAGAGCATATTCTGATTGCTTTGTCCGAGCAAAAGAACGAACTCGGTAGTCTGCTGAACCAGCAAGGCGTTTCCAGAGAAAATGTGCTTAAAGTGCTTCGCGAGGTGCGTGGCAACCAGCGTGTTACCGACCAAAACCCGGAAGACAAATATCAAGCTCTGAAGCGATACGGACGTTTGCTTAACGAAGAGGCTATGAAAGGCAAACTTGACCCCGTTATCGGTCGCGAGGACGAAATACGGCGTGTTTTGCAGGTGCTCTCGCGCCGCACTAAAAATAATCCCGTGCTGATTGGCGACCCCGGCGTTGGCAAAACAGCTGTTGTCGAGGGAATTGCTCAGCGTATCGTTGCCGGGGACGTCCCTGAAAACCTGAAAACAAAGCAAATTGTTGCCCTTGATATGGGGGCTTTGATTGCTGGAACAAGCTTCCGCGGACAATTCGAAGAGCGTCTCAAAGCCGTTATTCGCGAGGTAACAGCAAGCGAAGGCGAAATTATTCTGTTTATCGATGAATTGCACACTTTGATTGGTGCCGGCGCAACTTCCGGCGGTAGCATGGACGCAGCGAATATTTTAAAGCCGGCGCTTGCTCGCGGCGAATTGCACTGCATTGGCGCTACCACTTTGGATGAATATCAAAAATACATCGAAAAAGACGCTGCCTTGGAACGCCGTTTCCAGAAAGTGTTTGTCGATGAACCAGATGTCGAGGATACTATCTCTATTTTACGCGGATTAAAAGAAAAATACGAAGTTCATCACGGAGTTCGTATTACAGACGGAGCAATTGTTGCCGCAGCTGAACTATCGAACCGCTACATCACCGATAGATTCCTGCCCGACAAAGCAATTGACCTTATCGACGAAGCTGCAAGCAAGCTGCGTCTGGAAATTGACTCTTTGCCGGAGGAACTTGACAATATTGATAGAAAAATCCGCCAGTTGGAAATTGAACGCCAAGCCCTGCTTCGTGAACTAAACGTATAAAAGAAAAGACGCATTACGCGGGTCCTAATAAGTTCTGCTGAAGTTTTGTAGAGATGCAATTCCTTGCATCTCTACAAAATAAATTCTCAGATTATCTAATTATTTGAAATTTCATTTACTGGAAGAGTGAAATAGAATGTTGTCCCTTTGCCAATCTCGCTTTCAGCCCAGATTTCCCCACCGTGCTTGTTTATGAATTCCTTGCAAACAATTAGCCCAAGCCCGGTGCTCATTTCGCCTTCCGTTCCAGGACGCGAAATCTTTTTGTCTAAACTGAATAGTTTCGGCAAATTGTCCTCATCTATTCCAATGCCTGTGTCTTTCACAAACAAGCATATCTGCGATTTCTTCGCCGGTTTGCTTCCCAAAATCACCCGTCCGCCACGATGCGTGAATTTAATAGCATTTGTTACAAGGTTCCGGTAAACACTTCCAAGCATATTTTCGTCGGCAAACACCTTTACATCGTCCGGCACTTCAATATCAATTTCTATGTTTTTGGCACTTGCCTGCGGTTGCGAAATCAATTTTACTTCCAAAAGTAAATTTTTCAAATTAAATTCATACGGTGCAAATTCAATTGTTCCCATCTGCGAGCGTGACCAAACAAGCAGGTTGTCAAGCAGGTGATAAGTGTTTTTGGAAGCATTCTTCAAATTGTGAATAGCTTTTTTCCGTTCGCTATCGCTCATTTTTTCGTAAAATCTATCTAATAGCTCTGCATTATTGATCAAGGTTACAAACGGGTTTCTCAAATCGTGTGCTATTATCGAAAAGAACATATCTTTGGTTTCGTTTGCAAAACGCAGCTTTTGCTCGGAATCCATCAGCTTTTCATTCAATTCAACCAATTTTTTTGATTCATTCGATAAATTCTCATTCAGCATTTTAAGCTCATAATTTGATTCCTCGAGCTGCTGCAGTGTATCATTCAGTTCTTTCGTCCGTTCTTTGATTATTTGCTCAAGATTTTTGTTTATTTCTTGAAGCTGTTGCTCTGCAATTTTTCTGCTGTGAATATCGCGAATTGTTCCAATAAAACCTATAACTTCATTATCCTCATTATACAACAGTGAGATATTAAGCGAAACCCATATTTTTGAACCATCAGACTTGAAATGCTCTACCTCGATAAATCTATTCTTCCCATTTCGCTCTTTCATCAACTTCTCGAATGCTTGCTCAATTTTCTGGCAGGAATATTCAGTAAATAAATTACTAAATGATTTGTTCTTATACTCACTAATTGTAAATCCAAATGTTTTAAAAACAGAAGGACTTACGTAAGTAATTTGTTTCTGCAAGTTAATTGTAATTACTACATCATTAATATTGTTTGCTAATCGACGGTATTTTTCTTCGTTTTCTTTTATAATATTTGTGATTTTTGCCTGATTTTTCATATTTCTGTAGAGAAATACAATAACGAAAATAAATACAACCGCTATTGGCAATGCGCTGCTACTGACAACATCAAAATACCACGTGCTTGCGTCTATATCAACCCCAATTGCTCCGTCAATTTCGCCTGTATTGGGATTTACAATTGGCACCACCGCACTAACAAATGTTCCCCACTCATCGCTGTACGGACCTACGACAACTGGTTTTTGCTCTTCCAGCACAGTATAGAAGCCTTCTGGTGCTTCTTTATATATGTCGCCCGGACTTGCCTCTTTTTTACGTAGTTTAAGATTGTTCCCGCAATCGAAATAAAAATAAATCTGACCTTCTTCGTTTCGGTTGAATCCGTAAATATA
The DNA here is from genome assembly GCA_937936035.1 of Eximiradius proteiniborus. Taxonomy (GTDB): domain Bacteria; phylum Bacteroidota; class Ignavibacteria; order Kapaibacteriales; family UBA2268; genus JAKIZO01. The sequence continues at coordinate 27,788 of CALGXJ010000163.1, read as the reverse complement.
TCGGTATTTTTTATTTATCTTGAAAATTTCGTAAGCACGCGATTTAATTTGTTTATAATAAGGATTATTAATATCGTCCTTTGTTCCGGAGAGTAAAAATTGGTCTCCATTTTGTATTATCTTTGAGATAAATAATGCGTTTGTAAGATGATTTTGCCGAAGCTTACTATCTTCGTATTTCAATAATTTATATACAGCAAATATTCCGATTATCGCAACTAAAATTATTGCAACGTACCAAACAATTGACTCTTTCCTCTTCTTCATTTCAAGTCGTAAAAGGTGAATATTTAAATTATGTGACTTCATAGAAAATATTGTGCCAAAAATTACAATTAAATATTGATGTTTTTACCTTGTTTAGGTAATGTGAAATATATTACGGTGCCATTGTTTGGCTCGCTTTCTGCCCAAATTTGCCCACCGGACATATCCACAAATTCCTTGCATAGCAAAAGCCCTAAGCCCGAACCTCGTTCGCCCGATGTTCCTTGTGTAGAGCGAGCAGTGGACATCTCAAATAGCTTTTCTAACCGTTCCTTGCTTATTCCAACACCACTGTCTTTCACAAATACAACAATATAGTTCTCATCAAAATTTTCGTCTGCTCCAATTAAAACTGTTCCATATTGTGGTGTAAATTTTATCGCATTGCTCAATAGATTTCTGATTATTGTATCTACTAAATTTGTATCAAAATAAGCTACAAGTTCGCCTGGAACTAAATTATTAATATTAATTCCCTTGTTAGTTGCAGATTGCTGGAAAAGTTTTACATTCCGTTCTACTACTCCAAATAATGGTTGCATAAATGGCAAAAACTCGATTTTACGCATCTGTGCCCTTGCCCACGTCAGCAAGTTCTCCAGCATCTCGTAGGTGCGTTTGGTGGTGTCATACATTACAGTTAGCATTTTCTTCAATTCCTCGGGCTTCATCTCATCATAATATAATAGCAACGTCTCCAACAGGCTTTTCGATGAACCAATCGGATTACGCAGGTCGTGGGCAACAATAGAGAAGAATTTATCTTTGGTATCGTTTATCTTTTTTAGTTCTTCCTCCGAACGCATAAGCTTATCGTTAAGTTCTGATAAACGCATACCTTCGCGTGCAATTTCTTCGTTCAATATCTTTAATTCATAATTTGATGCTTCTAAGTTTTCTAATGCTTGTTTTAATTCGAATGTTCTTTGCTGCACTTTCTCTTCAAGAGTTCTGTTGAGTTCAAGGATTTCCTCTTCTGCTTTTTTCCTATCGGTAATATCTCTGCAAATACCTTCGTGGAAAATAATATTGCCATTTTCATCTTTAATATATCGCGGATGGTCCTCCACCCAAATTATTGTTCCGTCTTTCTTCTTTAGTCTATATACATCTACTGAACTGCTAAACATTGTGCTTTGTTGCTTAACAACTTCTCTTTCTTCCGGAGTTACATACAATGCTTCTGGAATATATACTGATTTAATCTCTTCTAAACTATCATATCCAAGCATCTTTACAAATGCCGGGTTTGCATCCACAAAGCGTCCATCTGGGGTAGAGCGGTAATATCCGTTGGGCATCGTTTCATATAAGTTTCTGTATTTTGCCTCGCTTTTCATTATTTCCAAATTGAGTTGCTTCTGCACTCGGTGGCTTCGAATAAGTATTGAAATTAGTATCAACAAAAGCAAAATAACTAAAAACAAAAACCAAACTAAGGTTTTATTCATTTCGTAAAATGACTTCGGACTATTTATTATTACGCTGTTTGGTGGCAATTCATTAGGATTAATATCATACTTAACTAATAAATTATAATCAAACATATATCTATTAAGCCGATTGTGCCGAACTGGTATTTTATCAATTGTTTCACCTTCCAAAATTCGCTTTGCTATTTCTCCAACAATCTGTCCTTGATAATACCCACTTGTCAGGCACCCGCCAACTATTCCTTTCCCAAGATAAAAATCCCATACTCCGTAAATCGGAACAATCGTAGCTGCTGCAATTAACTCAACGCTTTCATCGTATGAAATTGCTTTGCCTGCTGCATCGCGGTTGAACGTCATTAAGAAAATCAAATCTTCATCAGAACGTATTTGCGACAATTCATATAACAAGTCTTCTATAGTTAGATTATCTAAAAATCTAAATTCCACATTTTTCGAATACTGCGGTATTACTTCATCTAATGCTTTTCTGTTTCGTTTGCCCGTTGCCGTCATAGTGTCGTTTATTATGTGTATTCGTTTTGTTTTTGGATGAAGTTTGAGCATTAAATCAAATGTTTTGCCAATATCAAAAGCTTCGGCTACTCCCGTTGCAATCCCTTTGATTTTTTCTAAAGTCTCTTTATTTAAATAATTTACTCCGCAAAATACTATTGGCGAGCTCTTGAATATTGTGTCCCTGTAGTTCAAGGCAAAATTAAATGCATCATCGTCGGTAGTTATTATTACATCAAATTTTTCATCAGCAAACTTGTATATAAATTCCTTCTTTTTTAACTCGAAATAATCATTACCGAAATGCCTTTTTGTGTCTAAATATTCTGTTATTATTTCCTCGTATTTCAATGATCTTAGCACTTCGCGAATGCCTTGGTCTTCATCGTCTGTCCATTTTAGTCCTCTGTGATAAGAATGCAATATTAATATTTTTTTATTTTGAGAATAACTTACGTAAGCCTGACAAAATAAAGAAAATATTATAATTGCTATAGTAACTAACAACTTGTAATATGTACTAATCTGTTTTAGCATACAACTATCAAAACGAGATCTATATGCCTATATTGTTGTTTTTATTATTAATTAACATTTATTAACTTATAATTCATTTATTAATTAAATTTTCTTAATAACTGGTTTATTCTTCTTAACTTGTTATTTATTAATTAAGTAATTTAGAATAATACTTTTGTTATATCGTTAATTTACATTAATCAAAGATGAATTTATGAAACAACTTAATGCTGAATTTATTATCGGTGCGAGCAATGTTGCTCAATTCCCCGAGCTTCATCTTCCGGAGGTGGCTTTCTGCGGGCGTTCCAATGTTGGGAAATCGTCCTTGCTAAATAGCATTGTCCTGAATAACCGACTTGCTAAAACAAGCTCCACACCAGGCAAAACCAAAGAAATCAACTTTTTCCTTGTTGATGAAAAATGGGTTTTTGCTGATTTGCCAGGTTTTGGCTATGCCGCTGTCGGCAAAGATTTGCGTCTTAAATGGACTGCTCTCAACTGGCACTATCTCGAAAATAGAGACAATCTGAAACTTGTTTGTGTACTTGTCGATTCCAGACACGACCCAATGGAACAAGATTTAGAAACAATTGAGCGACTGGAATTTTCTGGACGTAATTATCTTATCATCCTGACCAAGTGCGACAAAATCAGCAAAAAAGCCGTCCAAGAACGCAAACAGCAACTCGAACATCTTGTCTCGCAATGCCAATTCGCTCTTGAAGTGCTTCCCTATTCCTCTGTGAAAATGCAAGGCCGGGAAGAATTGCTCGCAATATTGAAACGTTATTTGGTTTAAAGGAGTTCTCTATGATTGATTTTCAAAAGAAATTATTGAATAGCCTAAAAGAAACAATAGAAACAAAACAAAAGACTGCCGAATTATGTAACCCTGAAATCGAAAAATCAGCTTTTTTGCTTGCCGACGCCTTGCGCAACGGTGGCAAAATTCTAATCTGTGGCAATGGTGGTAGTGCTGCCGATAGCCAGCATATTGCAGCCGAACTTGTTGTCCGACTGCGCAGTCATATCAATCGCCCGGCTCTTGCTGCAATTGCTCTTACTGTCGATTCTTCTATTCTCACCGCCGGCGGCAACGATATTGGTTTTGATAATATTTTTTCTCGGCAGGTGGAGGCTCTCTCACGCCCGGGCGACTGCCTTATCGCAATTTCTACAAGTGGCAATAGCGAAAATGTCCTTCGGGCTGCAATCGCTGCTCGGAAAATGGGCGTTCGCACTATCGGTTTGCTCGGCAAAGACGGCGGCACAATTAAAAATGAATGCGATTTATCAATAATTGTTCCTTCTTCCGTTACCGCAAGAATTCAGGAAACTCATATTTTTATCGCACACTTGTGGTGCGAAGCAATCGAAGAACTCCTTTTCCCCGAATTTTTCCAAACAAAATAAAGGTGTCCTATGCCTATCACGCAAATTGACGAATGGAAAGCCCTCGAAAAACACTATGCTTCAATTAGCAAGCATCATATGCGCGATTTCTTCGCTTCCGATGGCAACCGCTTCGATAAGTATTCAATCAGGCTCAAAGACTTGCTTTTCGACTACTCGAAGAATATCATCACCGATGAAACTATTGAACTATTGCTCAATCTTGCTTCAAGTGCAAAACTGAAAGACAAAATCGATGCAATGTTTTGCGGCGAAAAAATAAACTTTACGGAAAACCGGGCGGTTCTGCACGTTGCTTTGAGAAACTTCTCCGACGAACCTATTTACGTTGATGGGCAGGACGTTATGCCGGGCGTTCGAAGTGTGCTTCACCACATCAAAGAATTTTCCGAGGCGGTTCGCTCTGGTTCCTGGCTCGGGCTTACTGGAAAACGAATAACTGACGTTGTCAATATTGGAATAGGCGGCTCAGACTTGGGCCCGGCTATGGTTTCAAATGCACTGAAACCATTTTCGGGAGACATCCTTCGCGTTCATTATGTTTCAAATGTCGATAGCACCGATATTGTCGAAACATTAAAAAAATTAGACCCTGAAACTACTTTGTTTATTATTGCTTCTAAAACTTTTACAACTCAGGAAACTCTTACTAACGCCAATACCGCAAAAAACTGGTTCTTAAAGCATTGCGGTGCAAAAGAAAAAGACATCGAAAAGCACTTTGTTGCTCTCTCTACAAACGAAAAAGCCTGTGTCGAATTCGGTATTAATCCGAATAATATGTTCCACTTCTGGGACTGGGTCGGCGGTCGCTACTCTCTGTGGTCTGCTATTGGTCTTTCTTGTGCCCTATACATCGGCTACGACAATTTCGAAAAGCTACTTCGCGGGGCATACGAAATCGATTGCCACTTCCGAAATGAACCATTCGAAAAAAATATCCCCGTCTTGATGGCTTTGCTCGGCATCTGGTATAATAACTTTTTCGGTGCCGAAAGCTACGCAATTATTCCTTACGACCAGTATTTGCTTCGCTTCCCAGAATTTTTGCAGCAAATCGATATGGAAAGCAACGGAAAATATATCAATCGTAATGGGCAAAAAGTTTCTTACAAAACAGGTCCGATTATCTGGGGAACAATTGGCACAAACTCACAGCATTCGTTTTTCCAGCTCTTGCATCAGGGCACTCGTTTGGTGCCGGCAGATTTCATCGCCGCAGTTAATAGCCCAAACGAAATTGGCGAACACCGCGCGATTTTGCTTGCTAATTTCTTTGCTCAAACCGAAGCTTTGATGAAAGGAAAAACCATTGACGAAGCTCTGCTAGAACTACGCCAGCAATTCAATGATGAAAACTTAATTCAAATGCTTCTACCTCACAAAGTATTCGAAGGTAACCGCCCAACTAACACTATTTTGCTCGATGAACTTAACCCTAATACTCTGGGCAAACTAATTGCTCTCTACGAACATAAAGTTTTTGTTCAAGGTGTTATCTGGAACATCAATTCTTTCGACCAGTGGGGTGTTGAGCTCGGCAAGCAGCTTGCTAAAAGAATTTTGCCTGAACTTGCCGGCGATGGCTATGTCTCTTTTCACGATAGTTCCACCAACGGTCTTATAAACCATTATAAAAAAATTCGCCGTTAAAACGTGGACGATTTGAAATATTATATAAAGCTACTTGCCAAAGATTTCGGCTTCGAACTTTGCGGGTTCGCTGCTGCTTGCCCGCTCGATATTGAATTTCAACGCTATCTCCATTGGCTCGAGCTTGGCTTCGATGCCGATATGCATTATTTGAGCAAGTATCTCGAAAAAAGGAAAAATCCCCTCGAAATTCTGCCGACTGCCAAAACCATAATTGTGCTCGCCCATAGCTACAAAACACCTTTCGAATATCCAACAACAAGCGAACCTCTCGGATACATTGCTCGATACGCTTGGGGCGACGACTATCACGACATCTTGAAGGAAAAAGCGTCCTTAGTTATGCAAAAATTAAACGAAAAAGTGGATTTCGAATATAAAATTTATGTTGACACCGGTCCCATTCTCGAACGAGCCTGGGCAGTACGTAGCGGAGTTGGTTGGCAAGGGAAAAACGGAAATATCATTAATCTTGAATTAGGTTCTTATATTTTTCTGTGCGTTGTGCTTGTTTCGCTCGAACTTGAACCCGACTCGCCAGCCAAAGACTTCTGTGGAACTTGCCGTAGGTGCCTGCTTGCCTGCCCGACTGGTGCTATTGTCGAACCTAAAGTTGTTGATGCTCGCCGCTGCCTTGCATATTGGAATATCGAAGCAAAACCCGAAGCCACACCACCACAGGAAATTTCAGGCAAATTCTGCTCACGCCTTTTCGGTTGCGATATTTGTCAGGAAGTATGCCCATACAATAAGAAAAATCATTTTACCCGAGAGACACGTTTTTATCCCCGCAATGGAGAAACTGCCCTAAATCTGATTGAAATATTGAACATAACGCAACAACAATTCTCTGAACGATTTCGCCGTAGCCCAATTAAAAGAAAAAAACTTCAAGGTTTGAAAAAAAATGCCGAAATTTTGTTTAAGAATGTTTGATATTTTTGTAAATTTATTTCTCATTTATTCATTAATGTTGTTTTTTGTATGAGCAGAACAATCTCGGTTTTTTATAATATTGACAGGACTTACGTTACTTTAGTCGATATGAAAGACGACGGTCTCGAACTTGTCTATTTAAACGCAACCGATAATAGAATTGATTTGGAAAACATCGAATCAGATGAATCTATGCTCGGTATTCAGGAATTGTCCTCGATATTATATGAAATCGGCGATGATTATAACCGTGTCTCGATTACCTTGCCTGCCGATAACGTTTTTGTCAGCAAAATCCCTGGCGACGATGATTTGTCTGTGCAGGACATAAAAAAACTTGTGAATTTTGAAATAAGGCAGAATTTCCCACAATTTACTTTCGACGATTTCGCTACAACTGTCGTTCCGCTTGCCCCGATGCTCAACGGAAAAAAAATGCTTCTCTGTGTTATTGTCCCGAACGATATTTTAAGCGCTGCCACTCAACTTCTTAAAGATTTAAATCTTCCGCTTGTCAATAGTATCGATATTAGCCAGATTAATGCTCACAACGCTTTCCGATATAATTATCCTGAACTGTGGGACAAAAATGTCGTGCTTGCAAGTATTCAGAATAAATTTATTGATATTAGCTTAAGCAAAAATGGTATTCCCGGCTACTACAACCTTGCTTCTTTTTCGAGCACCGACCAAATCAGTGAAATTATCGAGAAAGAACTGCAAAAAATATTAACCAAAGCTGCCCCGGCTATTGATGCTGTCTTTTTCTTCGGTGCAAACCTGACAAAAGACAATTTTATGATATGCTGGGAAACCGCTATGATTTTAGGGCTCGAAGCTAAACGTTTGAATCCTTTTCGTATGATGCGCACTCAGCTTTCCGAACGCGAACGCCAGTATTGCTCCCGCACCTTCCAGATTTATCCGCCTTGCGTTGGCGGAGCATTGCCTGTATACCACCAAAGAGTTAAATTGTTCTAATGCGAATTATCAGCGGTATTTACAAAGGCAGAAATATTCCCGGAAAAGTTCCCCAAAATGTGCGTCCTACGCAAGACGCTATGCGCGAAACTATTTTCAACATTATTTCTAATTTTATTGATTTCGAAGACCTTGTCGTTTGCGATTTGTGCTGTGGCACAGGAGCTATGGCAATCGAAGCATTGAGCCGCGGCGCCGCTTTCGCTTATTTTGTAGATATTTCTAAAAAATCTCTCGATTTTGTGAATAATGTTCTCGAAGCATTCAAAATTGAACGCCAAAAATACCAGATTTCACTTCACCGAGCCGAAAAATTTCTACTTTCAGACAAACTCAGTCAAAATATTGATTTGATTTTTGTCGATCCTCCATACAAAAATAATATGATTAATGATATTGTCTCGAGCATATCTTCGAGCCCGTTTGTCCCGGTTGATGCTATTGCTTCTATTGAATACGGTATTGCAAACACCTTGATTATTCCGGACAATCTCGAAATCATCGCCGAACGGCAATATTCCATCAGCAAAGTTACCTTGCTTAAAAAGTCCGCCCAGCCCTAATCTTATCTAAAAATTAGCAGATGTGAATTTTAAAAACAATCGGGGATGCTCCACCTGACTTAACCGAATTGTAATATCAGTGCGAAAGAAAATCAATAATCGATTTACTCCAAGTCCAATTTCGTAATACCACTTGTCTGCAGTTGCAGCCGTCGAGTTTGGTATGTGCAAATTTCCGTCGTATTTGGCAAAAATATCATTTTTATCGAAACTTGAATATGACGCATTGACAAAATTTACAAACTCCAATCCGAATTCAGCTATATTCGGGATTCTAAATAGCCCCGGAATAATCTCGCCCCAGTTATGTTCGAGCGATAGTGAAACAAACTTACTGCCGTAGAATTCTTTTTCGTCTGTTCCACGCATTGCAGTGTTTCCCGAAATAAAAGACGACGACGACTCGATACTAAAAAATTTATGTGGAAGTGCTTCGCCAAATATATATCCTGCTCCCAATCGGACATCTATTCTTGAAAGCGGAAAAGTTCGTTGCCGCCAATTCATTTGATATTCTATTTTGGAATAGTCAAAATCTGAACCTAAATATTTTTTCGACGACAACTCTGCCCCGATTGAAAATCCCAAGTTCGAAAGACGCCTTGCTCTATGAAAATTCCAATTTGCCTCAAATCCAACTATATTCGACATCCCTTCTACTATTGGTGGGTTTATTCTTTCTTTTTTGGGCGGGAAAAACGAAAAATTCGAATGTCTTCTTGCGTTCGTGTGCTTTTCTGTTTTAAAATACAATTTGTAAACTGTGGGACGCTCAAACTCATTCCTTCTAATAAAACGCAATTGACCAAATCCAGCCGAGAATGCAACTTCCATCCCATTCCCATAATAATAATCGCCGTAGTCGAACCCTGTAAGTAAACTATTTAGAGTAATTGTAGATGTCCTTACTGTGTGTTGGGCATCACTTCGCATTAACGTATTATAAATCGAAATACTCATTCTGTATTGTTTTAATTCGTCGAATGCAGTCCCCAACATCAATTCGTAATTCAGCTTTTTGTCCGAAATTCCATACCCAAGCTTAACCCCGAAACGATAGCTCGACCAAAATTCGTCTCTTAACGAAATTGTCGGGTTGAACCCTTTCACCTTGTTGTAGATAAGCATATCCTCCCAACCAGTAAAAGGTTTGCGTTCCAGTTTTTCTAATTGCTGAGTGATTGGACGCAGATATTTTGTGAAAATGTTTGTTCCTTCTGCCGAATCAGGTGCTTCTCTGAACCTTCGGATTGCTTCGTAAGCTTCAATTTCGTCTGCTGTCAATTCTACAAACTTGTTTCTTTCCCAAAATGTTGTGTCGAATTTATCAGCACCCGGCGCGACATCTACGCTCCGAGAATTAAAAATTTTCTTATCAATTTCTTCATTAACTTCAAAGTTAGTTGCATAGGTTACTAAATTAATATCAAGTCTTGGCTGAATTAGCCCGAAAATATTTGCCTGCGACGAAGTTGTTATTTCTAACCGCTCCGGAAATGTATAACCATTATTATGAAAAGTTTGGACAAGTTTCATTTTTGTATTGAATGGCAGACGAACTGCCACGTTTGGATAGAGCACAACCTTTGCCGGCATAAGTGTTTCTTCGTTCAAATATACATATCCCGAGAACATTCTGCGTAAATCTGTTGTTGTATTTACGATTATTCTTTTTATGCTTGTGTTTTCGTTATCCAAATAATTTGTATGCAGAATGAAATCATAAAAATCCGGAGCATCTGGATGGAATGGTGTAAATATCTCTTCACCTAATATTTTGATAAAGTCGTCATATACATTTAAATTTGTTCCGAATGCGACAAAATTTGCCTGTGGTGGAACGTTATCGCTTTGTCGCCGCTGAATAATTTTATTGTAGTAGTTATTGGGTTTAAGAAAATATCCTATTGAATACGATTCGAAAATAGAAAAAATTGTGCTGTCTGCCGGCTTATCAGTTCTGCCGGCAGTGATTGTATCAGTCTGAACAACAAATTTAGTGTAAAGCAGGTATTTATAAGAATTTACTTCTTTGCTTTGTGCTATTTTCTTTTCAATTGCTTTTCTCATTAGCCTCATTCCCGGGTCTTCTGCTATCACAACAACGCCTTCTGATATTGCCGGATTTGTCCGCATTTTAAATAGTATCGCAGATGTATCTTGTTTTACCTCAATTGTTGCAATCAGCTTTTCCATACCAACCATCGTAAGCACAAGGTGGTGCGTTCCGCCAGCAAGTTGGAGCGAAAATTCACCTTTGCTGTTTGTATAAGTCCCCTTTTGGTCTGTTGCTCGAATTGTTACTCCTGCTAATGGTGTAGCGTCTTCCTCGGATATAACTTTCCCAGAAACTTTATAATATTTCAGTTTAAGTATTTCGTTGGCTTTTATGCTCGAAACACTTTTAAATGTTATCAATGCAATTATTAGTATTAAAAAAAACTTCATATTTTTATTAAACGAAAAGAATGATTTTTTGTTTCACCTAATTCTTTAATGACGAAAACTTGTTGAATAGATAATTTTGCCTATTTTTCAAAATAAAAAACGCAGAGTTCTCGATCATTCAAACCCTGCGTTTTTACAAAATCAATTTAATTTCTACCGCTTACTCTCGTATTTCATCAATGTTCCTTGTCTTTCTCTAGCTATTCTATCCCATTCTGGAACAACTGTTCGCAAAAAGTTTTCTTTGTCTTTCCGAGCCTTGTCCATATCGAGCCTAATATATTTCTGAGCTAATTCTTTTGTCGATACATCCGGCAACTTTACCGGAATTGGCACATTATGACGGACAAACACAACCTGCAACATTCCGCGGGCTTGTTCGGCACGCTGTATAGAGGTCCCGAGTATTCTCAATGCTTCAACTGGTGCGTGAAATCCAACACCGTTGGCTGCTGCTACCCAGTCCCATCGCCATTGAGCGCTGCGTATTAATTTCAGGATTGGTTCCATTTCTTGCTCCGTTGCTCCTGCCTCCCAAGCTTTTTGAGCCTCAATATGAGCTGCTGCGATAGATTTTTCAGCGAGCCGTCGCAATTCCATTACTTTGTTCTGCCTCGAAACGACGTCCTCCATCAATTGCTTCTCGCTTTCTCTGTGGCACACCTGGCACGAATTAGCAATATTGGCAAGTGGGCTGCGAACGTGATGGTCTGTGAATTTCGAACCGCCTTCTACCTTGTATGGCATATGGCAGTCTGCACAAGCAACTCCTCGTTGCGCGTGAATACCTGTCATATATAGTTCGTAATCGGGATGCTGTGCTTTCAGCATTTTTGCTTTGCTCAGCGGATGTATCCAGTCGTAATAATTCATCTCGTCGTAATATGCTTCCATCTCTTCTGCCGAAAATCCCTTATCCCAAGGGAAAGAAAGGTAATTTGTCGGTTTCTGGAAATAATACTCAACGTGGCATTGTGCACAAACAAGCGAACGCATCTCCTGATGTCTTGCATTCTTAATGTCGAATCCTCTGCGAGATAGAGCCTCTGTAAGTGCCGGACGCGTTATCCTTAAATTCATCGTTTTGGGGTCGTGACAGTCCTGGCATCCTATTGGATTTACTACTTCACTCCCGAAATCGGTGAACTTTTTACTATAAAACTCAGCAACTCCTACTTTCTTCATTAGCCGCGGCACATCTGTGCTTTTGCAAGTCCAGCAAGTTGCCGGCTGCGGGCTCCATTCTATTCCTCCTGTTCTCAATATATTCCGAACGTCTGTTACTGCGTATGCGTGCCCTCGTCCCTGATTATATTCGCGGGAAAAAGCATATCCCGCCCACATAACCACAAGTTCAGGATATTCTTCTAAGTAGTCAATGTGTGCCGACCCCATATACGGACTTCTGAATGATGTGTCAAGTGTTTTTAAATACGATTCATACTGTCTTGGAAAATTTTCTCCCCATACTTCGTTTCTTGGTTCATATTCCGGTAGGTTTCTTACTAAATCCACCCGCGCAACAGTTTCTGTACGTCTCTCCATTATCGATGCTGTTAGCATTCCGATAATGAAAACAACAACAAACGTGATCGCAAAAAGCAACCAATACACCCAAGGCTTCATTTTTTTTGTAGAATTTTCGCTCATATTTTCCTCTTCTATTTGTGAATTATTCTATTAGTTGCATTAACCAATCAGGTGCCGGTTTCGGCAACGATGGGACAATAGCATTAGGTGTCGATGCTTGGCTTGATACTCGCCCGTGCGGCACTTCCCTATGGCAGTCCCAACATAAATGCCCTTTTCCTTCTTTGTAATTCTTCCCGGTTACCTGCACTGCTGTAACGTGATTTATCTGGTTTATATGGCAACGTATGCAGTTCTCTTGAACAACAGCCTTGCCCGGCTCGTTAATTCTAATAACCTGCGGTTCCATCCTTAGTGTGAAAATTGTTGCGTGACGTCGTCCGTCCGATGCTTTGAAATAATACTTCCGTAGAAAATTATCGTGTGGCACATGGCAATCGTTGCAATTTGCCCTTTCGCGATGGCTGCTATGCTGCCAGGACGCATACTGCGGATACATTACATGGCAGTTTATGCAGGCTCGCGGGTTGTCCGATAAATACGACGTTGCATTCGATATATGAAAAGCAGTTGCCGAAAGCCCGGCAAGCACCCCCAAACTTATCGCAACTGTCAGTTTCCAGCCTTTGGGCGGCATTAGTCTCTTTATCAACTCGAAAAATTTATTCATACCTCACCTTTAATCAGACTTCAAATTCTTATTCTAACTCTATATAAGAAATATTTTAATAAAAAACAAATTATTTTTTCACAATTTTTTGATTTTTTTCTCTAATTAATAATTATTATAATTTTATTTTTTCAATTAGATTTTTTTCTGTAACTTTGTATTTTATAATTATTGCGGACGTGGCGGAATTGGCAGACGCACTAGACTTAGGATCTAGCGGGGCGACCCGTGAGAGTTCGAGTCTCTCCGTCCGCACTCTTTTTTATTAATAAACAAGGTAGCACAAATTGGAAACTAAATTCAACAAATTGAGCGATACCCTCTTCTCGTTCGAAGTGAATTTCCCAAAAAGTGAAGTAGACGACAAAGTTGAGCTTGAGCTGACCAATCTTCAACGTAACTATCAGATTGAAGGTTTTCGCAAAGGCAAAGTCCCGATGAATTTAATCAAACAACGCTTCGGAAACGAAGTTCTTTATAATATTTGCCTTGACCACACTCAGGACGTTTTCAGCAAATATGTCGAACAGGAAAAACTCGAACTTGTTTCCTCTCCTGTTCTGAAAGATTTTAAAATTGATGAGGAAAACGTTAGTGCTATCCTCGAATTTGAACAACATCCCAAACTCGAATTGATAGATTTCAAAGAACTGACCGTCGATCAAGTCGTTTATGTTCCGGATGAGCAAGATATTGACTACGTTTTGCATAAACTTGAACTCGAACTCGGGAAAAAAACTGAAACCGATACAGTTGAAAACTACGATGTCATTATTTATGGCGACTTCCAGTCTGTTGAAAAAGAATCCGGAAAAGTGCTCCAGGATATGCCTAATAACGTCATTTATCTGTTCTCGTACGATTTCCCGGAACAATTCAAACAGTTCTTTTTAAATAAAAAAGCTGGCGACCAATTCGAAATTGATTTTGCAGAAGTAGACCCACTCCGCCAAAATGAAATTTTCAAAGTTAAAATTAACAAAATTGATAAAATTGAACCTGCTGAACTTACCGAAGATAAAATTGCTGAAATCAGCAACAACAGATTTAACTCTATTGAAGATCTTCGTGAAGATATTTCTCTTTTCATCCAAAACCATTTCGACCATTACGAAAATCTAGATTTTGAAAATAACGTTTATAAGAAAATTGTCGAGCAATACAAAGATATTTCAATCCCTCAAAGTCTGCTCAACGAAAGTGTTAAAAATGCTATCGAAATGCATGCTAAAAAACACAACCTGAATCCGGACGAGCTTGCCCAGAACGAGGAATTTTTAAATCCACTCAAGGAAGAAATTCGTCGCCAATATGTCTTCGAAATTGTTTCAGCTGAGATTATCAAAAAAGAGCAACTCAATTTAGAAGACGAAGACGTTGCCGATTACTTCGAGCAGGTTGGCTTGCCCCGCGAAATGGGTTCACTCGAAGTGCTCAAAAATCTTGATGAAAAACAACGCACAAACCTGATTAATAAACTTCTTACAGATAAAGTTATCGGATACCTGAAATCCGTTGTTACTACTAACAACGTTGATGCCGACGAGAAAGTGAAGAAAATGATTGTTACTAACCTCTCGTATTATCAAGCTGTTGCTCATAATTTAGCTCATAAGCACGATCATCACCACGAGCACGACCACGACCACAACGAAGAAAAATAATTGCAGTTTCCATATTACAAAAAGAGGCTGAATCACAATCAGCCTCTTTTTTATTTATTCACTTTTTCAGGTTAATCTTTATCAAGCATATTTTCGTAATCGTAAACAGCTTTTCGTAGTCTTTCCATTATTGCTATTCCTATCCCAATTTCAGGAACGGGTTCTGCCACAATGCAGCCTACTTTACTTTCTTCGAGAAAGTGCATACCATAGAACAAATTTACTGCACATTCCTTGAGCGATTTGCTTTCTGTTAATCTAAATACAACTTTATATTCATTATCGTATTGTCCGCTAAACGACAGCAGCCCGGCATTTGATTTATCAATTGTCCTGCTCACTTTTTCTGATAATATATAAATTGGCTTTGCAGGACTATAGTGCGATTTCAGCATTCCCGGAGCCGCCAATTTATTCTCGGCATATACTTCGTCGAATGGTAATATTGCTTCAAGGTCTTCGCGGGTAATAAATCCATTTCGCAGGATTACAAAGCCTTTTTCGGTAAGCGTAATTATTGTTGATTCAATACCAACCTTCGTTTTCCCGCCGTCGAGAATATAATCAACCTCCGGTAAATATTTCCTGACGTGCTGGGCAGTCGTGGGGCTTATACGTCCAAATTTGTTTGCACTTGGTGCTGCAATTGGGCAACCCGATTGACGTATTAATTCAAGTGCCATTTCTTCCTTTGGCATCCTAAGCCCGACAGTTGGCAATCCGGAAGTTACAATATCCGGAATTATCGGTTGTTTGTTTAATACAATCGTAAGCGGACCAGGCCAGAATTTATCTATAATTTTAAATATTCGTTCATCCTCAGCATAAGCATACTTTGCTATATCTTGTTTGTCGGCTATATGAACAATCAACGGGTCAAACGTAGGTCTTTCCTTTAATTCAAATATTCGGGCAACAGCCATTGGGTTTAACGCATCCGCTCCAAGCCCGTACACTGTTTCGGTTGGAAATGCTACAACCTTTCCTTCGCGAATGTATTGTGCGGCTAATTCAATGCTATCATTCTTCATAATTATTCCGAATACTTAAATAAAAAAAGTGGCGTCAATACGCCACAGCAAAAAAAATTAATGTAAATATTTCTATCCCAAATATGAACGCAACGACTTCGAACGCGATGCATGACGAAGCCTGCGTATAGCCTTTTCCTTAATTTGACGAACACGCTCACGTGTCAAATTAAACTTTTCGCCAATTTCTTCGAGAGTTAGTTGGTTGCCGTCCAAACCAAAATATAATTTGATGACTTCTGCCTCGCGTGGCGAAAGAGTTGCAAGCACCTGCTGCACTTCCACCCGTAGCGATTCACGCATAAGCTCCTGATCTGGCGAAGGTTGCGTTTCGTTCGGAAGCACATCCAGCAAGCGATTGTCTTCTCCCTGCACAAACGGAGCATCTACCGACAAATGTCGCCCGGAAATCTTTATCGTTTCGGCGATCTCTGCTACCGACATATTAAGTTCTTGTGCCAACTCTGCCGCAGTTGGTTCGCGTTCAAATTCCTGTTCCAACTCGCTGAATTTTTTCCCGATTTTGTTTAATGCACCAACACGATTGAGCGGAAGTCTTACGATTCTCGATTGTTCAGCCAACGCCTGCAATATTGACTGCCGAATCCACCAAACTGCATAGGAAATAAACTTAAATCCGCGGGTTTCGTCGAATCTCTTTGCAGCCTTAATCAACCCTAAATTACCTTCGTTTATCAGGTCGCCCAGCGACAATCCCTGATTCTGATATTGCTTAGCTACCGACACCACAAATCTCAAATTTGCTTTAACTAACCTTTCCATTGCTAAATTTGCTTCGGGTCCTCCCTTTTTAATTATCTTCGCCAGATCAATTTCTTGCTCAGCAGACAAAAGCTCAACTTTTCCGATTTCCTGTAAATACTTATCAAGCGACTGACTCTCTCTGTTTGTGTATTGTTTTGTTATTCTCATAACTGTTTGTGTTTATTAATAAAGTTTAATATTTCAAATTAAAATAATACCATATTTAAACGAAATTTAAACGAAAGAAATCAATAAATATTTTTACTAAATATTTGATTAACAATTATTAATTTATCTTTCTACAAAATTAATATTTCTTATGATGAAAAAGAAACGAAAGTTTGCGCTACACCTAATGAATTAAAATAAAGTAATGAAATTAAAAAATTAATTTTATTGAATTTTAAGAATTTGCAATTTTTTAGTTGTGGCTAAACGATTAAAGTTTTAAAATATTTTAGTAAATAATTTTTTTATTTTTTCTCAATTAATTAAATTGCAAGCAAAGAAATCTACAAAATAGACAGGTAGTATATGGTTACAGAATTTGGGATTATTCTTTTATTTCTTATCATAGGTGCTCTTTTTGTCGGTATCAGTATCTTTGCAGCAGCTCTTATCAGACCACATAATCCAACACCAGAAAAATTAACTACATACGAATCTGGCGAAGAACCTATCGGTAGCCCTTGGGTGCAATTCAATATACGTTTCTATATTATTGCTCTTGCTTTTCTTATCTTCGAAGTAGAATTGGTGTTTCTTTTCCCTTGGGCAGTAGTTTTTAAAACATTGGGTTGGTATGCATTTATTGCAATGGTGGTCTTTGTGCTTATTCTTATCTTAGGTCTTGCCTACGACTGGGCAAAAGGCTATCTCGAATGGGATAAACCAAAACCATATATTCCAAGATTGAAAGACTTAATTATTACTCGTGAAGATTTGAAGAAACAAAATTAGGTGCTAATATGGGACTTTTAAATAGATTAGACAATCCTTATAATATTTCTCCGGGCATAGTGCTTGGAACAATGGAAGATCTGCTCAATTGGGGGCGCGCACGCTCGGACTGGTACTTACAATTCGGTCTGGCTTGCTGTGCAATTGAGTTTATGGCTCTAAATGCCTCGCACTACGACCTTATGCGTTTCGGGTGCATTCCCCGCACTTCCCCACGTCAGGCTGATTTTATCATCATCAGCGGAACTGTTACTCTTAAAATGGCTGAACGCATCAAAAGGCTCTACGAACAAATGGCTGAACCTAAATACGTTCTCGCTATGGGTTCCTGTTCCATTTGTGGTGGCCCATACTGGAAAGAAGGCTATCACGTGCTCAAAGGAGTTGATAGAATTATTCCGGTTGATGTATATGTTCCTGGATGCCCGCCTCGTCCGGAAGCATTTTTCGATGGTATGATTAAACTTCAAGAAAAAATAAATAAACAAAAAATTTTCGAAAAACGTGCCCGCGTTGCTCAAGAAGATGCTAAAAATGGCAACATCGGTAATATCCATCTTCCACACGGCTGGGAAGAAGTTAAATAATTTTGTATAAATTTAGCTGATAATAAAATGAACCCAAAAGATATTTTCGAACTGCTTAAAAAAGAAATCGGCGATCAGGCCTTGGAACTCGTCGAAAAAGAATATCACGACCCGTTTATCGTTGTTCGAGCTAATTCAATAGTCGAAACTTGCCTTGTGCTTAGGGACGACCCGAACACTCTTTTCGACTACCTTGTTAATCTTTCCGGTGTCGATGATAAAGATAAATTTGTAGTTGTCTACCACCTCTATTCTTTGAAGCACAGACACAGAATTGTTCTTAAAGTCTATCTTGATAGAGAAAACCCTCACATCCCGACAGTCGAACGCGTTTGGCGAAGCGCCAACTGGCACGAACGCGAAGCATACGATATGTTCGGGATTGTATTTGATGGACATTCCGATCTGCGTCGTATCCTCTGCCCCTATGACTGGGAAGGGCACCCGCTCAGAAAAGATTACAAAACTCCTGATTATTACAAAGGGATTAAAGTCCCATTATAATAAGATAATTAATTATAATATAAAGGTCCGACTGTGAGCGAGACAAAAACATTTGAAATTGATTTTGGGAAAGTATATTCAGAAAGAATGCGGCTGAATGTTGGTCCGCAGCACCCCTCTACTCACGGCGTTCTTCGTCTGGAAGTTGAACTCGAAGGTGAAGTTGTTACCGAGATTGTCCCACACATCGGATACCTTCACCGTTGCTTCGAAAAACACGCCGAAAATGTTACATACCCACAGGTTATTCCATACATAGATCGTATGGACTATATTTCTTCTATGAATAATGAGTTCCCATACGTTCTCGGTATGGAAAAACTTCTTGGTATCGAAGTGCCTGAAAAAGTTCAATATATCAGAGTTATTTGTGCCGAGCTGAACCGTATTGCTAACCACCAGATTGCAATTGCAACATTTGGTCTGGATTCCGGTGCATTTACTCCGTTCCTCTATTATTTCCGCGACCGCGAAATGATTATCACTCTTTTCGAAAAACTTAGCGGCGGTCGCTTGCTTTATAACTATTTCTGGATTGGCGGGCTTATGCACGATGTGCATCCTACCTTTGCCGAAGACTGCCTCGAAATAGTTAAACAAGTCCGCAAAACAAACGATGAAGCATTAGACCTTCTGATGTATAACAAAATTTTTGTCGAAAGAACTGCCAATATTGGCATTCTTCCAGCAGACGTTGCAATTAATTATGGTTGCTCCGGTCCTGTCCTCCGCGGTTCGGGCGTCCCTTACGACCTGCGAAAAGTAGAACCTTACTCAATCTACGATAAATTCGATTTCGATGTCGTAGTCGGCAAAGGTGAAATGGGCACCTTAGGCGACTGCTGGGATAGAAATATTGTCCGCGTCCGCGAAATCTACGAAAGCTGTAAAATCATTGAGCAAGCAATCGAACAAATGCCAAAAGAACCTTGCGATGTCCGTCAGGCTGTCCCTAAACGAATTAAACCACCGGTTGGTGAGTTTTACTGCCGTGCCGAAAATCCAAAAGGTGAGCTCGGCTTCTATATTATTAGCGATGGTAGCCCAAAACCAACACGCGTGCGCGCTCGTGCTACAAGCTTTGTTAATCTTAGTGTTCTACCTGAAATCTCCAAAGGCTACATGATTGCCGATCTTATTATGATTCTGGGGTCGCTCGATATAGTACTTGGAGAAATTGATAGATAATGAATATTATTAACTAAATATAAAAGTATAATGGAATCGTTAAATTTTGTTTACGATTTACTTGGGAAAAATATTGTAGCTTATATCCTCCTTGCATTGCTTCCAATGGCGTTTCTGCTTCCCTATGCATTGGTTGCAATTCTTGGCGAGTTGAAAATTTCTGCATGGATTCAAGAACGCTTAGGTCCCATGCGCACCGGCTGGAAAGGTGTTTTGCAACCTATTGCCGAAGTTGTAAAACTTTTGCAGAAAGAAGATATTACTCCCGCAGCTGTCAATAAACCTTTGTTTAATTTAGCTCCTTTTGTAATGTTTGCCGGAGCTTATGCTGCCTATGCAGTTATTCCGTTCAGTTCGAAATTTGTTCCAGTCAATATCAATATCGGATTGTTCTACGTTTTTGCAATTAGTGCCTTCGGTGTAATTGCAATAGTTATGGGCGGATGGGCTTCTAACAATAAATATTCGTTGCTTGGTGCTATGCGCGCAGCTGCTCAGATGATTAGCTACGAAATTCCTATCGCTGTTGCTATTCTGGCTATTGCTACTCTCGCTGGTTCGCTCGATATGCAGGAAATTATCTACAAGCAAGGTGGTGGTTTTTGGAACTGGAATATTTTCGGTGGTCCAGGCGCTATTACTAAAATTTGGGTTATTCCCTTTACTGTTACACTTTTCTTAATTTACTTTATTGGATCGCTTGCCGAAACTAACCGCGTCCCATTCGATATCCCCGAAGGTGAATCCGAAATCGTTGCCGGCTACCACACCGAATATAGCGGTATGAAATTCGCTATGTTCTTCTTTGCTGAATACTCAAATATGTTCATAGTTTCTGCTATCATTACAATTCTGTTCCTTGGCGGCTGGCAATCACCTTTCGGCAACTTCCTTAATGGTCCGGTTTGGCAAGCCTTCTGGTTCGTTAGCAAAGCAATGCTTTTTGTGTTCTTGCAAATATGGCTTCGCTGGACTCTCCCTCGCTTGCGCGTAGACCAACTGATGTATGTTACCTGGAAAGTTATGTTGCCTATCGCTTTTGTCGCATTTTTTGCAGTTGCTCTCTGGGCAATGATACAATAGATTGTTTTCTTTTACTGAGGTAAAAAATGGAATATTTCAAAAATATATTTCACGCTCTCTACACGATTTTTGTCGGTATGAAAATCACGGGTTTGCACCTTTTCGAAAAAAAGGTTACTATGCAATACCCCGATTTAGTTCATCCTATTCGCGATGGACTGCTCCCTCCTACTGAACGAAATCGTATTGCAGTTGATATGGATAGATGCAACGGTTGTGGTTCGTGTGCTCGCGCCTGCCCTGTTGATGCTATCGATGTCGAAATGATTCGCGTTGTCCCGGGCGACGAAGTTCCTCTCTTCTACGATGGAACTCCTATTAAAACCTGGGTTACTAAATACACATTAGATTTTGCGAAATGCTGCTTCTGCGGGCTGTGCATCGAAGCTTGCCCAACTCAAGCTAATAGAATGACCCCGGAATTTGAATACTCTGAATATCAACGCGATAAATTAATCTACCATTTCGAGCGGCTTACTCCCGAAGAAGCTGAGGAAAAGAAACGCAAGTGGGACGCATATCAGGCTGAAAAGAAAAAAGCTGATGCCGCCGCTAAAAGTCAGAAAAATGAAACCAAGTAATTAATCACAATTCAGATAAATTAATATGCTATTTGACTTTGTATTCTATATGTTCGCCGTTATTGTGATTGTTTCAGCGATGGGTGTTGTTTTCTCCAAGAAAATGATGTATTCGGCTTTCTCATTGCTGTTTACTTTCTTCGGTATGGCGGGTTTGTATGTTCTGCTCAGTGCAGACTTCGTTGCCGTTACCCAAATTATGGTTTATGTCGGTGGTATTCTCGTTCTCATTGTATTCGGTGTGATGCTCACAAGCAAAATCACCGGCGTCGACATCAAAACCGGAACTATCGGGAAAATTCAACTTACCATTGGTGCTATTACTTCTGTAATTGTTGCCATTATTTTGCTCTTCACTTATTTAAATGTTGAATGGATGACCTCGCAGTTCCAGATTGAAGTATCGACAACTACGCACTTTATTGGTTTTGGATTATTCACTGAATATTTGTTGCCATTCTTTGTTGCAGCGATATTGCTTTTGGTTGCTTTCATCGGTGCAGCAAAAATTGCCAGAAGAAAATAGGAGGCTTGCGATGGAAATTGGACTAACTCACTACCTAGTTGTAAGTGCTTTACTTTTCTCGCTTGGCGTTTTTGGTATCGTTACCCGCAAAAACTCCATCCTTGTCCTGATGGGACTAGAACTAATTCTAAATTCTGCTAACCTGAACTTTATCGCTTTCTCGAAGTTCAAAGGATTAAACATCGAAGGGCACATTGCTACTTTGTTTGTTATTGTTTTGGCTGCTGCCGAAGTTGCCGTTGCACTTGCAATTATTCTCAATATTTACCAAAATTACCATCACATTGATGTCGATGAGATAAATAAACTTAAAGAGTAGTTTCAGTATTGAAGTTAAATAATAGTATATAATTATGACACACGAAACATTGCTACGAATATCATCAATAATCTTGCTGCTACCGCTTGCAGGATTCACCGGTATTATATTTTTTCAGAAAAAATTAGGTAGAGCAGCAGGATATATCGGTTCGTCAATCTTGGGAATTAATTTGTTCCTGTCCTTGCTTGTTGCATACCAGAAATTGGCTTTCTTTAGCGATGCCGGTATGCTCCAATGGAAATTCGATTGGCTCAATCTTGGCTCCCACTCGATTACCATTGGAATTGGACTGGACAACCTTGCAGCAATTATGCTGATTGTTGTTAATTTAATTAGCTTCCTTGTTCATGTATTCTCGCTCGAATATATGCGCGAGGATATTCGTTTCCCAAGATTTTACGCGTATTTAGGGCTATTTACTTTTTCAATGCTCGGAATTGTAATTGCCAATAATTTCTTAAATATGTATATTTTTTGGGAACTCGTCGGTATTAGTTCCTACTTGTTGATTGGCTTCTGGTACGAAAAAGATAGTGCAGCCAACGCAAGCAAAAAAGCATTTATCACAAATCGCGTCGGTGATTTTGGCTTTTTTGCCGGCATAATGATTCTTTTCTTCACGTACGGAAGCTTTATGTTCGATGATATATTTTCCCATATCGGCGAAGGGCACATCCCGTTCGATAGCGGAACAATGCTTACTCTTGCCGGCATTCTGCTCTTTATGGGGGCAATCGGCAAGTCAGCTCAATTCCCGTTACACGTCTGGTTGCCCGACGCTATGGAGGGTCCAACTCCGGTTTCTGCACTTATTCACGCTGCAACTATGGTTGCCGCCGGTGTTTATCTTACCGCTCGCATTTTCCCGATGCTAACAGCCGACGCTTTGCTTTTTGTTGCATATATTGGTGCTATTACTGCCTTCATCGCTGCAACAATTGCCATTACTCAAACAGACTTCAAGCGTATTCTCGCCTACTCAACTGTTAGTCAGCTCGGCTATATGATTATGGCTATCGGCGTTGGCGCTTATTCCTATGGTTTCTTCCATCTGGTTACTCACGCTTGGTTCAAAGCTTGCTTGTTCCTTGCAAGTGGCTCGGTTATTCACGCTATGCACCATTCTATGCATCACGCTGGCGAACACCATATGGACCCGCAGGACATCAGAAACATGGGCGGTCTGCGTAAAACTATGCCTGTTACCTACTTTACTTTCTTGTTCTCGACTATAGCCATTGCCGGCGTGCCGTTTACCTCTGGCTTCCTAAGCAAAGATGGTATTCTTGCTGGCACTATGGCGTTTGGTCAGCTCTCAGGGCATTGGTTTATTGCTTTCTCGGGCTTTGCCTCCGCTGCTATGACAGCGTTCTATATGTTCCGTCTGCTTATTTCAGCTTTCCACGGACAACCCAAAACTCACATCGCTGCTCATACTCACGAAAATAATAAACTTATCACAGTTCCTTTGATTGTTCTTTCTATCCTTACTTTCTGGTTCTTCTATTCATTCAATCCATTCGATGGCGGTAGTGGCTGGTTCTATCAAAAAATAAAAACACCTGCAACTGTTGTTCAGGCTGAACACCAATGGGGATTCTTTGTCCCTTACGAAAGCGTTCGTTCGCATTCTGCTGCTTGCTGTGGCGAACCTACTGCAAATTCGGCTACTGAACCATCCCACAATCACCATAAAGAAGCTCATCACGCTTTAAATAAATACGAAGAAGCTCTTCACCACGCACACCTCCCGGCAATGATTATCTCGCTTATTATTGCTGGACTCGGTATCTTTCTTTCGTTCTCCTTCTATCAGTTCAAAATTTTCAATCCTGATGGTGTGGCTGAATTAATTAGACCTTTTTATCTGCTTTCATACAACAAATGGTATTTCGACGAAATTTACGATGCTTCTGTTATCTGGGGAACGACTACATTTGCTAAAATACTTGCTCTGTTCGATTTATATATTATCGATGGAATTGTCAATTTAGTTGGTTGGTTCACAAAACTTGTCGGGCATTTCATCGGTTGGTTCGATTTGTATGTTATCGACGGATTAGTAAATCTTACAGCTAATGTAACAGCTTTCTTCGGTTTGGTGTTCAGAAAGTTCCAAACAGGAAGAATTCAGGCATATATCGTTATGACAATAATTTTTGCTATGGTATTGCTTTATTATGTTCTATAATTTGAATAGTATGTAAAAAAATAAATTTAATCCGGAGGATTGATGTTCACTATTTTCGGAATAGGTCCGCTTACTTTCATCACATTTCTGCCTTTGCTTGGGATGTTGATTCTTCTTGCTGTTCCATCGGGCAAAGACGAAAAATCAAAAGAAACATCTATTAATCTATTACGCTGGATTACTGTTGGAATTACCTTTATCCAGTTAGCTGTTGCTCTTCTGTTATATGCTAATTTCCGTACAGATTTAATCGGAGTAAACGACCCGAACAGTTTCCAGTTCGTCGAAAAAGTTAAGTGGATTAGTGTGAAAGGTTTGCCACTTTTCGGAGACCTAAATATTGAATACTTTATCGGTATCGATGGATTGAGCGCTCCGATGGTGTTGCTTACTGCACTTATTTGCTTCGTTGCAACTTTCTCCTCTTGGAGCATAAAGAAAGCCCACAAAGGTTACTTTATGATGTATCTCCTGCTCGATTTGGGTATGATGGGTGTTTTCGTTGCTCTGGATTTCTTCCTTTTCTACGTTTTCTGGGAGCTTATGCTTCTGCCGATGTATTTCTTAATCGGTATCTGGGGTGGTCCACGCAAAGAATATGCTGCAATTAAGTTCTTCATCTATACTTTGTTTGGCTCGGTCTTTATGCTTTTGGTAATGATTGGGCTGTATTTCTCTGTCGGTTCGTTCAACTTGCTTGATATGATGAACCCAGCAAACTTCAAGCCCGGTGAAATTTTCTCTGGTTTCCAGACCACTTGGCGGCTTGTTGCTTTTGTTGCTTTATTCGTAGGTTTTGCTATCAAAGTTCCTACCGTTCCGTTCCACACTTGGTTGCCTGATGCTCACGTTGAAGCACCAACGCCTATTTCTGTTATTCTGGCTGGCGTATTGCTGAAAATGGGAACTTATGGTATGCTTCGCATAGCTTGGCCTATTTTCCCCGAAGCAGTTGCTTATTTCAATAACTACATAGCATTCATCGGTATGGTGAGCATCATCTATGGTGCATTGTGTGCTTTGGGACAACATAAAGTTGGAAAACGCGACTTGAAAAAACTCATCGCTTATTCTTCCGTTTCTCATATGGGTTATGTTATGCTCGGTATCTCCGCTCTCAACTCTAATGGGCTTACGGGCGCAATATTCCAGATGTTCAACCACGGCACCATCACAGCTATGCTCTTTATGATTGTGGGCGTCATTTACGACCGTGCTCATACTCGCGGACTCGATGAATTCGGCGGGCTTGCCAACAAAATGCCTGTCTACACCGGAATTATGGCTATTGCCTTCTTCGCTGCAATAGGATTGCCCGGCCTGAGCGGATTTATCAGCGAAGCTCTCGTCTTCCTCGGTGCTTTTGCTACTTATCCAGTTCTTACTGTTATTTCCGCTCTCGGTGTTGTCCTCGGTGCTGCTTATATGCTCTGGGCTCTCCAAAGAATGTTCTTCGGCAAATTGCCTGAACGTTGGAGCGGACCCTGGGACCCAACCGGCAAAGAATACAAGCACGACGATATCAAAGGTATCGAGCTTGCCGCTCTTGTTCCTCTTGCTATCGTTGTGATTTATCTCGGTGTGTTCCCGGGTGCTGTTGTTAATTTGATGACTTCATCGGTTAATCACCTTATTGAAATTGTTAAAATCGGTGGTCAGTTCGCCGGTATGTAATTTTTCGTTTGAGTAATAATAATTAAGACAAATATATGGACAGCTTACTTTCTTTATTTATCGGACAATACGTAGCAGACCTCAAGCGTAGCCTTGTCTTGTTCGCTCCCGAACTTATTTTAGCTATTGCTTTTGTCTTGCTTGTTATTGTTGATCTGATTTTTCAGAAGTCAAAATACATTACCGGTGTTGTTGCTTTGCTCGGATTTGCTGCCGCTACAATCTTTATGATCCTTAGCCCGGCAAACACTTCATTTGGCTTCTGGCAAATGTATGTGTTCGACCCATTCAGTACTTTCTTTAAATATATTTTCCTCATCTCTGGATTTGCGGTTGTGCTTATTTCGTTCTTTTCTAATGAACTTAACAATTCCAACCGCACTATGGGTGAATATTATACGCTCATTCTTGGAATGACTCTTGGTATGTTCGTTATTTCGAGTGCCGGCAATTTAATCCTTATCTATCTCGCGCTGGAAACAATGTCGCTAAGCTCTTATGTGCTTGCCGGCTACACCAAAGAAATAAAACGTGCAAGCGAAGCATCACTCAAATATGTTATCTATGGTGCTTTGGCTTCTGGTTTAATGATTTACGGTATTTCTATTTTATACGGGCTTACCGGAACAATGAGTCTTTTCCAAATTAATGCTTTCATTACCCAATACCAGGGACCAGTTCTGCCTCTTGCTGTTGCCTCGCTTTTGGTATTAGTAGGTTTTGGATATAAAATTTCTGCTGTCCCGTTTCATTTCTGGACACCAGACGTTTACGAAGGTGCCCCGGTTGCTATTACAGCCTACTTGTCCGTTGCTTCCAAAGCCGCAGGCTTTGCTGTATTTATGCGTTTTCTTAAAGCCGTATTTATTGATCCCGCAACAGCAAGTGAACAAGTTTGGACCGTGGTTTCTTCTATCGACTGGAAATTCATCGTTGCCGTTCTCTCTGTCCTTTCGATGACTATTGGCAATCTTGTTGCCCTCTGGCAAACTAACGTTAAGCGTATGCTTGCCTATTCAAGTATAGCCCACGCTGGCTACATGCTTATGGGCGTTACCGTAATGACAGAAGGCGGATACCTCGCTGTGATGATTTATTTCTTCACATACCTTTTGATGAATTTCGGTGCTTTCTACGTTATCCAACTTATTGCTAACGAAATCGGGAGCGAAGAGCTCGAAGATTATAACGGGCTCGGTTACCGTTCTCCTTTGCTCGGAACAGCAATGGCAATTTTCCTTGTGTCGCTTACTGGCTTGCCACCAACTGCTGGATTTGTTGGCAAATTATATATTTTCCAGGCAGTAGTTAATTCAAATATGATATGGCTTGCAGTCATCGGCGTTCTCAACTCTGTCGTATCGCTGGCATATTATGCAAAAGTTTTCAGAAATATGTGGTTGCGTGGAGTAGATAACAATTCAGCACCATTGAAATACTCTATCTATGCTCAATTCCTTGTTTACGCTTTTGCAATTCCTACTCTCTATTATGGTATTTTCTGGTCGCCTTTGGTATTCTGGGCAAAAAGCTCAGTTCTGATGTTCATCGGAAAATAATTTAATAATAGCATTATTTATAATTCAAAGAGGCGAATGTTTGCTCGCCTCTTTTTGTTTATTACTCAAAATAAACATTATTAACATTGTCAATGATTAATAAATATAAAATTATTAAATACCTATTTTTATATATAATAATAACAAGTCACTATTTCAAA
>CALGXJ010000162.1 GCA_937936035.1 Eximiradius proteiniborus | reverse complement strand
CCGGGAGTAAATATCATAAGAACGTTCGCCACGACTTGTTTGTTCGATTACAATTGGCACTAATTGGTCATTCATATTCTTCCTATAGAAAAATTTTACAGTAAAAATTGAAAGACGAACAAAGTGAGAAACAATTTCATTCTGCTTTGTCTAATTCTACAAAAAATATTGAGCCTTCGTTAGGTTTGCTTTCCACCCAGATTCGCCCCTTGTGGTAGTCGATAAACTCTTTGCATAACAGAAGCCCTAATCCCGTGCTTGATTCGTCTTCGGTTCCAGTGCGTGATACTTTTTCAGCAGAATTGAACAACTTGCGTTTGAGCTCGTCATCCATTCCGATACCATAGTCTTTGATGGATATCACATATTTATTTCCATTTTCTGTAATTCTTATCTCAACTTTTTCACCTCGATACGAAAATTTGAGTGCATTCGAAAGCAAATTGCGGAAAATAGTATTCAGCATTTGCAAGTCGCCAAACACGTACGCATCGTTTTCTATACCAAAATGTAAAGAAATTTCCTTTAATTTAAAGCTATTAATGAGTAAATCAGCAACATTTTTTAGTACCAGTCGAATATTAAGCCTTTCAGGGTTAAATTGTTTCTTTCCTCTTTGCACTCGCGACCATTCAAGTAGATTTTCGAGCAATTCGAGAATATTCGAAGCAGACTTGTGCATGTTTTCAGTGTATTCCTGCAATTCAGTAAGCGTCAGCTCGTTTAGATTCTCGGCAAACATTTTGGACATACCTACAAACGCAGAAATTGGTCCTTTGAGGTCGTGAGCAATAATTGAAAATAGCCTGTCTTTTTGGTCTATGATCTCTTTAAGTTTTTCGCGGCTTTCCAGTAGTTCTTGTTCATATTGCTTTTTCTCTGTTATGTCGGTTACAGCCCCGATTTGATAGATTACCTCGGGCTCGTCTGGTTTTGTAAATGGTTTAATGTGGTCCAAAATCCAGCGGAATTCACCTGATTTTCTTAATATTCTATATTCAGCTTTAATTTCCTCTAAATTATTTATGCGAGGAATTATTTCATCCTTAAACTTTTTATAATCATCCGGATGAATTATTTTCAGGATTGTTTTATATGCCTGCTTGTAGTCGCTTAGCTTGTAACCCGTAATTTTTTCGAAACCACCCAGCAGCCATAATACATCTATTTCTCCATCGGGCATAATTTTTACCTGATAGACATAGTCAGTAATCATCTCAGAAATCATTTTGTAGCGTTCGTTTGTTTCGCTAAGCATTTTTTCATATGCATACTTTTCAGTTATGTCGCGACCGACTACAACTAAGCCTTTGCGTTCACCATTTTCAAATATTGGTATTTTAATTACGTCAAAAATTCTGCTTTTGCCATCCGGTCTTGGTATTATTTCATCACCGCGAATCGGTTTGCCTGCTTCCCAGGCTTTTTCATCAGAGGAAATGCAATATTCGAGTGCATCTTTATAAAATGGAGTATATTGGGCAAGCTCTGAATCAGTTTTTCCACGATAATCAACGTTTTCCAACTCAAAAAGCTTCAAATTGAAATCATTGGTAATTATCCATCGCCCCTCACCATCTTTAAAAGTAATTACATCGGGAATTGAGTTTATCAATGTTCTCAATCTAAACTCGCTTTGTTTTAGGGCGTTTTCAATGATCATCTTATCGGTAACATCTTCGATTAGAGTGGCAAACTGAAGCTTACGTGGCGAAAAAGCAATTACTTTGAAGTATTTATCTAATTCTTGGGAATAATTGGTAAATTTTTCAACTGTAGAATTGAGCGCGACATCTCCGTATTTCTCAATCCAGTAAAACTCAGTTTCCGGAAGCACTTCTTTGACTCTTTTGCCAATAATATACTCCCTTTTCAAACCTGTTAATCTTTCAAAAGCTGAATTGACATCAAGAAACACATAATCGACCGGATTCCCATCATCATCGAGAATAATTTCGTGAAGTGCCAGTCCCTGATCCATTTTCTCTATTAGTTCTCGGTATTTTTCTTCACTTTCGCGAAGCCGCATTTCAGCAATTTTTCTCTCGGTTATGTTTTCTATTGTCCCTTCGTAATACAATTCTCCATCTTCACCAACTACTTTCTTGCCAATATCTCTTACCCAGATAATTGAACCATCTTTGCGAACAAATCTGTATTCTTCAGCAATCATATCTGTTGTCCCAAATTGTGCGGTTTGCACAAGGCGCAATTCTGGCACAGCATATAGGCTAAAAGCATTTACTTTTTTGAGTTCCTCTAACGATTCATATCCCGATAGATTAATTAATGCTTTGTTTGCATAAACGATTGTTCCATCTGGCTTAGACTTGTATATTCCTACAGGAAGATCATCTAATGAAAAATGAATGTCAGCTGAAATTTCTGAGTCAGACATATTTGCTGCTTCTCCTTCAAGATTTGTTTGAAGGTTTTTATTGGATTTATTGGTATGCCCTTTTTGATTTTTCATTTTTGGACTGATATTATTTACATTTCAATATAATTATTAATAAATTAATACATAATTAATAGAAAGTTAATAATTGTTAATGACGAATAAATGGAAAAAATTACTAAGTACTAATCGGTTCTATCGAATAAATGAGTTAAATTAATTGAACTTACGACAACGGATTTAATTTGGTTATCTTCACTACTAACTGGATCTATGAAATAAATAAACTTTTCAAAATGTCCGTCTGTTGCCGGTATTTCCAATTCAACCTGTGAATTTACACCACCAAAAGCTTTTAATAATTTTTCTAAAAGCAGATCTTTCAGATGCGCAGGAAAAATTTCGTATATTCTTTGTGTGTTATCTAATTGGATACCAAAAAATTTTTTTACATCTTTTTCAAAACTCTTGTTGAAAGCAATAATATTGTAATTAGCGTTTATTAGAACAAAAGACTGACGAGTGCTGTTCAAAATTGCATTCAATTCCCACTCTGATTCCGCAAGTGCTTGCTGTTGTAGAGGCAGAGCTTTATCGGTTTCCTTTCGCTCGGTAATATTAATCAAAGAGCAGATAATGAAATTTTCGTTGTTGAGCGTAAATTTTCTTGAAAAAAGTTCAATAGTAAATTCCTGACCGTTCTTTTTTCTCTCTTTGGATTCAGCAACAAACTCATAATTTAGAGCATTCGAGTAGTAATTATCAAATAGCTTTTTCAGTAAATCGGAACTTAAAAACAATTCGGCTTTTTTTCCAATTAATTCACCCCTTTTGTAACCAAACATTTTGCAAGCGCTTTGATTAATTGCAACTACAGTAGCGTTTGTGTCAATTATTACAATTCCCTCGACCACTGATTCAAAAATCATCTGATACTGCTGCATACTGATTTCAGTTTGCATTTGTGCTAACTTCAAATAAGTAATGTCGCGAGCAATACCTTCAATTTGATATAACTTCCCGTTTTTATCAATTTTTCTTGTTAATTTATCTAAAATATATCTAATCTGTCCGTCTAATCTTTTAATTCTATATACAATTTCGAGTTGAGGCGTATCCTCCAGTCTTGCAATAGCATTATAAAAAATACCAATATCGTCGGGGTGAATGAATTCTAACCACAAATTCTGCCTATTCAACAAATTTTCAATTTCAATACCATATACTTTTTCGACAGCTTTGTTAATATATAAAAGCTTTATTATAGGATATGAAACAGACCAAACAATATCGTCGATGGAATACAAAATTTCGTTGAGATGTTCTTCTTTGGCGCCGAGTTCTCTTTCGATTTGTTCTAATTTAGCCTCTTTTTC
>CALGXJ010000161.1 GCA_937936035.1 Eximiradius proteiniborus | reverse complement strand
AAAATGATTTGCTAATAGAGATAGAACACATTTCGAAAGTCTATGAAATTGGGAGCGAAAAAGTATTTGCCCTAAGAGATGTATCACTGCGTATTCATCGCAATGAATATGTGGCAATAATGGGACCATCTGGTAGTGGGAAATCTACTTTGATGAATATTATTGGATGTTTGGATACACCTACCAAGGGCAAATATGTCTTTGAAGGTGAAGACGTAAGTTCACTTACAGATAACGAACTTGCAGAAATTCGAAATCGTAAAATAGGATTTGTATTTCAAACATTTAACTTGCTTGCACGTGCGACTGCATTAAAAAATGTGGAACTTCCGCTAATCTATGCTGGAATAGGTAAACACGAACGTATCGAACGTGCAAGAAAAGTACTTATTGATGTGGGGCTTGAGGACCGTATGAACCACAAACCAAACGAACTATCTGGTGGTCAGCGTCAAAGAGTGGCAATAGCGAGGGCATTAATTACAAATCCATCAATAATACTAGCTGACGAACCTACTGGGAATTTAGATACAAAGACAGGCGAAGATATAATGAAACTATTTGCGGAACTCTGGAAATCAGGCAACACAATAATTTTAGTTACTCACGAAGAAGATATTGCACGACACGCACATAGGATAATACGAATTCGCGATGGATTAATTGAAAAGGAAGTACACAATCCTAATCCGATTTATTTATAATTGATGAGAAAAAAATGTTATTGCTCGAAATAAAAGAATCTGTAAAAATCGCATTGGAATCGATGAAGTCGGCAAAGCTTCGTTCGGGGCTTGCGTCGCTTGGTGTGGTAATAGGAATTTCATTTGTAATAATTATGGGATGGATTTTAGCCGGATTGGACAAAGCAGTAGAAGATACATTTAATATCATTGGAAAGGATATGCTGTATGTAGATAAATGGGACTGGGCAGGTGGAAAAAACTGGAAAGAAGTTCAGGCACGGAAAAATATTACATACGAGCAAGCATTACGTTTCAAAGAACTAATTCGTTCGGCAGAAGTAGTGGTTCCGAATGCCCGATACTGGGGTGGAATGGTAAAATATGAAGGCGAGACATATTCAGGTATATCCGTAGAAGGCGTTACATACGAATATGCAAGAACCCCTATGGGGAATATTGAACGTGGAAGATTTTTCAGCGAATTCGAAGATAGGAACGGTGAAAATGTGTGCGTAATAGGTTCGATACCTGCTGCGCGGATTTTTCCGGATAGCAATGGCATAGGCAAAACTATCAAAATAAACGGAAGGAACTTTCTGATAGTTGGGCAAATCACAAAGCAAGGCACAATGATGTTGGACTTTGTGGACAACGTTATTTATATACCGATGAAAAGTTTCTTTTCTACATTTGGATATACCAACAGAAGTTTTACAATTTGCGTAAAAGCCGGCAGTATAAATGCAATGGATGAAGTTCGTACAGAAACCGAAGGTGTGATGCGAACAGTGAGGAATATTCCTTCGGGAAAAGAAAACGACTTTTCGATAAACGAAAGTCAGGCGTTCGAAAAGTCATTTGCAACTATAAGGGCGGCAGTTTGGGGGATTGGTATTGGAATGACTTTTCTTTCGTTTTTAGTTGGAATGATTGGAATAATGAATATTATGTTTGTATCGGTAACTGAACGAACCAAAGAAATTGGAATACGAAAGGCTGTTGGAGCAAAGAAACGCTCAATCTTGTTTCAGTTTCTTGTAGAAGCAGCAGTATTATGTATGATTGGTGCTATAGTATCATTTATTTTTTGTTCTATATTAGTATATTTAGTAGCAACATATCTGCCTCAATGGAACGATAGTTTCAATTTCCTATCGCCGGTAATACCCATTAATTTATTAATTATAGCAACGATTGTGTCGATAATTGTTGGAGTATTAGCCGGACTGATACCGGCGATGCGGGCAGCCAATTTAGATCCAATCGAAGCATTGCGATATGAATAACATTGAATAATTTATTATCCGTTCAAAAAACTAAAAAGAGGCTGAAAATGGACAGCCTCTTTTATTTTAGAAATAAGGATTATTACGATTATCTATGAATACCGCGTGAAGAGTTTCGGATAAAGTCAATGCAATACTGGACATCGTCAGAAAATTGCGGATAATTTTGAATAAATTCTTCTATTCCCTGTTTATTATTAAAACCGGAAAACAGCACAGTATCGTAAAAAGTTTGAAGTTCGTTAATAACGTCTTCCGAAAAGCCTCTGCGACGCAACCCAATTTTGTTAACTTTTTCAACACGCGGTGGATTTCGTCCAATAAGCACAAACGGAGGAACATCCATAACAACTTTGATATCGGCACCGACCATAGCGTGTTTGCCAACAGTTACAAATTGATGGATTTTAGCAAATGCACCTAAAATGACAAAATCTTCGAGATGCACGTGTCCGGCAATCTGAGCGACGTTGGACATAATTACGTTATCGCCAACGACACAATCGTGAGCAACGTGGCAATAAGCCATAATTAAGCAATTAGACCCAACGGAAGTTTTACCGGTGGAAGATGTTCCACGATGAATAGTTGCAAATTCGTGAATTACAGTATTATCACCAATAATAGTTAGAGTATCTTCACCGGCATATTTTAAATCCTGTGGTTCTGTTCCAACGATAGAATAAGGGAAAAGCCTGCAATTACTTCCGATTGTAGTCCTACCATCAACGTAAGCACCTGCCATAAGGACGGAGCCATCGCCGATAGTAACTTTATCGCCGACGAAGCAATTTTGGTGAACAATAACGTTTTCGCCTAATTGAGCATTAGGAGAAACAACAGCTGAGGGATGAATCTGTACTGCCATATATTACCTATCAACAATTGCTGCTTGAAATTCTGCTTCTGCAACGGGAGTGCCGTCTACATAAGCAACACCTTTAAACATAAGAGTGTTAAGTTTCTTGTGAACAAGTTCAACTTCCATAACTAATTGGTCGCCCGGGAGGACTGGCTTCTTGAAACGAGCGTTTTTAATTCCCATAAAGAATAGTAATTTTTTCCCGACTTCTTCAGAAGAAAGCTGGCTCCATACAATCAGACCACCAGTTTGGGCAAGAGCTTCGCAAATAAGCACGCCCGGCATTACTGGTCGTTCGGGGAAGTGACCAAGGAAGAAAGGCTCGTTAAAAGTGATGTTTTTATATCCAATAATTTTAGTTTTATCTTCATTGAAATGAATAATTCTATCAATAAGCAGAAATGGGTAACGGTGAGGCATGATTTTGAGTAGCCCGTTTATATCGAGAACAACATCTGGAGCTTTAGACGGGTTTAGCCGCTCTAATTCAAGTTGCTTCAGATACTTTTTGCGTAGAAGCTTGGCAAATTCAAAATTGCTCGCGTGACCCGGACGAGCAGCAAGAATTTGAGCTTTGATTGGAGCACCAACAAGAGTTAAATCGCCAATCATATCAAGTAATTTATGGCGAGCTGGCTCATTTTTGAAACGCAATGAAGAATTGTTAAGAATGCCACCGTTAACGAGTGAATCAGGGACATCTGAAACCTTGAAAGTCTCTTTCACCCATTGTTTTTTATCTTCAGAAAGCTCACAATCAATGATAACGATAGCACTATCAAGGCTACCACCTTTGATTAACCCGTTTTTATACAGCATTTCGACTTCAGTAAGGAAGCAAAAAGTGCGAGCCGGAGCAAATTCTGTTTCAAATTCTTGTTCTAAATTAAATAAGCCGGTGTGCTGACTACCTAATGCTGGGTTGAAATAATCGACCATAACGGTTATGCGATAGTCATCAAGCGGGAGAGCAACGATATCAACTTGTTTGGCTTCGTTTGTATATCGAACAGTATCATCAATAACGAGGTATTTTCTTTCAGCATCTTGCTCGACAATCCCAGCCTGTTTTAAAGCTTCAACATAAGGTAAAGAGCTTCCATCCACAACAGGAGGTTCGTTTGAGGATAGTTCAATTATACAATTGTCAATTCGCATACCAGCAAGAGCAGCAAGGACGTGTTCGACAGTATGAACACGGACATCATCAATACCAAGAGTAGTTCCACGGGAAAGGTCAACTACATAATCAACAAGAGCTGGAATTTCTACTCTTTTTTCTAAATCTGTTCGGATAAACTTATATCCATAATTTGCAGGTGCTGGCTTAAAAGTAATTGTCGAAGGGTTGCCTGTATGCAGACCAATACCGGAAAAAGATACTTCTTTTAAAATAGTTCTTTGTTTTTCCATTTAACTTATTACTTTAGTTTATACTAAATTTAACATAAAACATAAACTCAAAACTACAAATTATTTAGGTATAAAAAAAATAAAATAAAACGGAGAGATTAGTTATATAGACATAATAAAAAGATATAGGTCTTGTTGAGAGTTCAATTTGAGCTTTTTCTTTAGTCGAAGACGGGCTTTTTGGACGCTTGAGGGGGCAACATTCAGAATACGGGCAATTTCTTTGGTAGTATAGTTCATACGAATATAAGCACAATGACGCAGTTCGTTTTGAGTAAGATTTGGAAATTTTTTCTTTAAATCAGTAAAGAAATTTTTGTGAACAGCTTCGAAGTGCTTTTTAGTTATTTCCCAATCTCGTTC
>CALGXJ010000160.1 GCA_937936035.1 Eximiradius proteiniborus | reverse complement strand
ATTAATGAGAATTTGCATATTTTATCTGATGAACCAGCAACATTTTCGAATGATGAAGGGGATAAATTTCGTTTTGAAGATATTTTTCGGGATTTAATTAATAAAACAAACTATGATTATATAATTTTTGATACACCTGCGGGATTGAATAATATTAATATGGGATTGGCATTAATTTCAGATATTAATTGTTTAGTAATTACAGACGAACCGACTTCGCTGCTTGATGGGTATGCTCTGATTAAGGTTTTTAGAGAATATATGGATATAGATAAAATAAAATTAATAGTAAATAACACCATTGATTTAGATGATGGAAGCGACATTGCAACAAAAATGAATCTTGCAACAGAGAAATTTTTGGGTTTCAAGGCAGAAGTTGCAGGAATTATCCCTTATAGTAGAATTGTCCGGCAATCGATAATAAAACAAGAAATATTTACCCAAACAGATCCGGATGAGGAAATAAGCAAAGCTATTCGTGAGTTTTGTCAATATATTTTCCAAAGAACGAACAAAGCATTATGTGCTACAAACGAAATATCAAATTAACATACAATTTTTGAAACTAAATTCGTATAAATAAGAAAAAGTAATCGAAAATGGCAAAAGAAGAGAGCAAAATATTATCACCAGAAGAACAGAAGCGAGAGAAGGAGCTTAAGCAAAAGGAAAAGGAAGAAAAAGCTCTTATTGCTAAAATGCAAAAAGAAAAAGAGCAAAAGCGGAAACTCAAAGAGAAAAGAATAAAAGAAGAACGCAAACAAGAAATAAAGCGAATAAAAACATTAGTTAATCTTCCGTTCAAGTTGTTGCTTCATTTATCGTTGCTTGCAACAATGATAATGTCTATTATTCTGTATTTTTGGCTTGAATTAGATTTAAAAACAACACTGATATATTTGTTCCTGATTTTTACATTTTTTTATTTCGGAATTGGAATAATTATGGTAGCCACTGTATTGATGATAAGCGAGGATAAAAAGAAGGAGCTTGAAGAACAACAGCGAATTGAACGAGAAAGAGAAGAAATCGAAACACAAAGGCTGAGAGAAGCTGAAGAAGCAAAATTGCAGATATTAGAACGTGATTTAGCTTCTATGAGAAACAATGAGTACAAAGAGCCGGAAATGCTGTCTTCAAAGCAAGAAGCTAAACAAATACCGCCAATCAATCAAAAGGAAGAGGAAGTAAATTCAGATGGTTTGGCTGACCTACTTGAAGATAGTAATGAACAATTTTCGTTGCCAGAAACGTCAATATCAATTAATGATGATTTAAATGATTTTTCTATTGAGCAGGAACAAAGCATAAAAGAAGAGCAAAAAAACGAAGATATCGATTATTTGAACGAAATAATGAAATAAAAACATAAATAAATGAGCAAAAGAAATTCACATAAAGAGACAATTTTATCGCCCGAAGAGTTGAAAGAAGTATGGGAAAGCTTTTCAATAACAAGAAGTGAAAACAGCAAACATCAGCTTATGCTTTCCTATATGTGGCTTGTTAAATATGTTGTAAGTCAGTTGCAAATACCGAATAATTCAATACTAAGCGAGGATGATTTTATTAATGTTGGGATGTTAGGATTAAATGAAGCAATAAACCGATTTGATATTACCCGAGGTGTGAAATTCGAATCTTATGCGATACCAAGGATTAAGGGAATAATTCAAGATGAAATGAGGAAATTAGACTGGTTGTCGCGTTCAACGCGGAAAAAAGCACATGATTTTCTGCACGCAAAAGATATTTTAAGCAGCCAAACCGGACGAGAAGTAACAGCAGCAGAAATTATTGAGAAATTAAATATTTCACCTGATAAGTATCAATCATATTTACAGGCAGCAGCAGCAGCAAAATCATCTTATTCTATTAGTGAAAGTTCGTACAATAACAATGAAGATTTTGAGGACTATAATTTTATTGCTGAGCTACCAGATACAAATCAGGAGGATTATCTTCAGCAATTAGAAAATGATGAAAGAATAAAGCAACTAACAGATTTTCTTCAACAGTTGAATGAGAAAAAAAGGCTTGTAATGACTTTATATTACTATGAAAACCTGACCTTTAAAGAAATTGGCAACATATTGAATGTTTCAGAAAGCAGGATATGCCAAATTCATTCTCAGGTATTAAGCGACCTTAGAGATAAGTTAGATAAATATGAGAATACTTGACCCAAAAATACAGAAAAAACTTGATAGCATAGTAGAACTTCCGACAATACCTACAGTGATGTCGCAGGTGTTAGCAGCACTCGACAATCCGAAGTTAAGCGCAAATCAATTAGCATCATTAATAGAGCGAGACCAAACCCTAACAGCAAAAGTATTAAAGGTTGCAAATTCACCATTTTATGGTTTTGCCCGTAAAATTTCAACTATTGATTTAGCAGTTGTAATACTCGGAATAAATGTTTTAAAAGAAATAGTTTTAAGCTTATTAATTCAGAAATTCTTTTCCAGATTAAGCAAAAGTATGTTCGACGTGAAAAGTTTCTGGAATTATTCTTTATTTTGTGGAGCCGCAGCAAAATTACTTGCAAGGAAGTTAGGCTATAAATTGGCAGGGGAAGCATTCGTGGCTGGATTGATGCACGATTTAGGGATATTGATAATAATTGAAAATTTCAGGAAACAGTTTGGAGAAATTAGGAAATTACAAAAAACGAAAAATGTATCAATAACAGAAGCAGAGTTGCATATATTAGGTGCTACACATGCTGACATTGGGCTTTGGCTTGCAGAAAAATGGAATCTGCCTCCAAAATTGTGTTTAGCAATAAAAAATCATCACACTAATTACAAAGATTTGATTTCAAGCAAAGATAAGAAAAATATTTCTGTAGATGTAGAATTTCAAGAAATAGATCAGCCACTAACTGCAATTGTATCACTATCTGAGTGGTTTGCACAGATAATGGAATACAAGCAGTGGGATAAGAACTACACACCTCCCCCCTATTATCTTTCTGAGGAATTGTTTGAAGATTTGTCAGAAGAGGATTTTCTTGACCCCAACAGTGCATTTGAATTATTGAAGAAAGAAATAATCGAAGAGTATCAAAAAGCTGCTATTTTTGGAGATATTTCAATTAGAGCTTAATCTTGTCTGATAAATAATCGAATAGTGTTTGTTGGTGGAAGAGATTTTCATTGTCGGAGTATACTTCCCAAGAAATATCATAGGAATTTTTTATAATCCGGGCAATTTTTTTTGAATACTGCTCATCATATCCAAAAAAGCTGAACAGACGACTTTGCAAAAAGTTCGTTTCAGATGAGAATATAATATTTCCTTCTTTATCAAAAATATTGAAAAAACCGGCTTCATTGGGTATATGTTCAATTTTTTTAAGTATTGCATCGGTGTTTAGAGATTTCACTTTGGTTACCCGAACAGGTTTGTTCTGGAAAGCTAACAAATCCTGAATTGTAGAAATATCGAAATCGGATTTGGCAATTTTGATCAGTTCATTAAGTATTGTAACAGTTGCAAGGCAATCATCGTAAGCACGATGTCTATTTTCAATATCGTGAAAAAAGTAATTTGCCAAAAAGCCGACATTTTTCTTTAAATCTTTTGGCAGGAGTTTACGAGCAAGTTTGAGAGTGCATAAAACCGGCAAATCTATTTCAAGATTTAGTCTATTGAAAGAATTTTTTATAAAAGAAAAATCGAAAGACGCATTGTGAGCAACAAAAATACTTGGTTTTGCATAAAAGAAATTGTGAACCTTGGAAAACACTTCGCGAGGTTCGGGCGCTGAATAAACTTGCTTGTTGCTAACACCGGTCAGTTTGGAGATAAAAGGAGGAATAAATTGATGAGGATTGACCAGAGAGTAGTAATTATCAATAATTTTTTCGTTTTCTACTCTTATGCAAGCAATATCGAAGACACGGTTCGAACGTGGGTCGGAGCCAGTAGTTTCGACATCAACAACAACAAACGAAATATTCTCTATCAAACACATCTGTTTCAGTTATCTTTTTATTTACAAAAATACTAATTATTTAAGATTATTTTCAGAAGAATTGAAGCAATGGATAAACA
>CALGXJ010000159.1 GCA_937936035.1 Eximiradius proteiniborus | reverse complement strand
ATTGATAGTAAAATCTTTCAATTCAATTGAAGCATTGATAAGGCTTCTAGCAAAATTTATATTGTCTTCTTTCCATAGAATTGGAATATCAGCTTCTAATTCAATAATTTGTTCTTGTTTTAGAAGGACCCCTTGAGGTGGATTAGCTGGATCGAATGTGTATTCTCGATAGAAAATATTAGTAAAAAGGAAATCTAAATCACTTCCTGAAACTTCAAAAGCAACTAAAATTTGCAGAACTTTTTCTCTTACAAGCCGTCGCGAACCAGTAATTTTTTTACTTTTGCTTAACGGATATAATTCAATTTCAGATAACAACATATTTTAAAGAACGCTCATATTATAATATTACAAAATTAAAGAAATAACCCATAATTTCAAAAAAATAATACCTATTAAGAGTAATCCTCTTAATAGGCATATCTGGAATAAATAATAAATTTTATTCTTTATGAATTGATTCTTTATGTATTGCATCAGCAACAGCAATTGCGATAATATTGAAAATATCATCAACATCAGATCCACGTTGAAGAATATGAACCGAACGTTCCATACCTAGCAAAGCAGGACCAATTAATCTCATTCCTCCTATCTTCCCAAGCAACTTGTATGCAATATTGCCAGCATCGAGATTTGGGAAAATTAATACATTTGCACCTGTTTTGAGAACACTAAACGGGAATGTTTCGCTAATTATTTCAGGTGACACAGCCGTATCCGCTTGCATTTCACCATCAACGATTAATTCTGGTGCTTTATGTCGAATAATTTCCAAAGCTTTACGCATTTTTTCAGGTGATGCACCATAAGCAGACCCAAAATTACTATATGTTAGTAAAGCAATATTAGGTGTTATATCGAAATTCGCAGTAAAATCAGCTGTAGCAAGTGCTATATCTGCAATTGCTTCTGGAGTAGGTTCAATATTAAGAGTTGTGTCAGCCAGAAAGTAGGCTTTATTTTTGGATGATACTATATAACAGCCACAAGCATGATTGTATTTTGGATCTTTGCCTATGATTTCGAGCGCAGGTCGAACAGCATCAGGATAGTGAGTGCTCACCCCAGTAACCATTGCATCAGCATCACCCAGATGAACCATCATTGCACCAAAGTAATTTCTACGGAAACGCAATCTATCGTAAGCCTCCTGCCGGATAATACCTTTTCTTTGGCGTAGTGCTAAAAACTCATCAATATATTTATTTAGATTGTTGGAATTCAACGGATCAACAATTTGCATATCGGAAATATCAATACCGTGTTCTTTTGCTACTTCTTCGATTACTTTTGGGTTACCAAGCAGAATTGGCTTTGCAATTTTTGCGTCAATAGCATTTAGAGCTGCTCGCATAATTTTCGGATTATCACCTTCCGGAAGCACTACTGACTTTGGATTTTGGCTGGCTCTTTTGAAAATAGGTATCATAATCACCTGAGCTCGCCCCATTCGAATATTTAATTGACGTTTATATTCTTCGAAATCTTCAATTTTTCGGCGAGCAACCCCAGTATCCATTGCTGCTTTAGCAACAGCAGGTGCAACCCATGTAAGCACACGTGGGTCGAATGGCTTCGGAATAATATATTCACGTCCAAATTTCATTTCTTTAACTCCATACGCACGTTTGACGCTTTCAGGCACTTCTTCCTTTGCAAGAGCGGCTAAAGCATAAGCAGCAGCAAGTTTCATTTCTTCATTGATAGCCTTGGAATGAACATCTAACGCACCACGGAAAATAAACGGAAAACCAAGAACATTATTCACTTGATTGGGATAATCGGAACGTCCAGTAGCCATAATAACATCTGGTCGAGCTTCAACAGCATCTTCGTAAGAAATTTCGGGGTCAGGGTTTGCCATTGCAAAAATTATTGGATTATCAGCCATTGTGCGAACCATATCTTTCGTAACAACATTTCCTTGAGAAAGCCCTGCAAAAACATCTGCCCCGACAAGTGCATCAGCAAGAGTTCGGGCATCTGTCTCAATAGCAAACTCTTCTTTATAAGTATTCATCCCTTTAGTTCTACCTTTGTAAATTACTCCCTGCGAATCGCACATAATGATATTTTCTTTTTTCACACCAAGTGAAATATAAAATTTTGCACAAGCGATACCCGAAGCACCTGCACCGTTAAACACTACTTTCACTTCATCAATTTTCTTTCCTACAATTTCAAGAGCATTGAGCAAAGCAGCGCCTGAAATAATTGCTGTTCCGTGCTGGTCGTCGTGAAAAACTGGAATATCAAGACGTTTCTTCAATTCTTCTTCTATTACAAAGCATTCAGGTCCCTTAATATCTTCCAAATTAATTCCACCAAAAGTTGGAGCAATTACTTCTATAACTCTGATTATTTCATCTACATCTTTTGAAGCAAGTTCAATATCAAAAACATCAATATCTGCAAATGACTTGAAAAGAACACCTTTTCCTTCCATAACTGGTTTTCCGGCAAGAGGACCAATATCGCCAAGCCCAAGCACAGCCGTGCCATTCGAAATAACAGCAACAAGATTGCCTTTGGCAGTATATTCATAGACTAAACTCTCATCGCTATGAATTTCGCGACAGGGTTCAGCAACACCAGGTGAATAAGCAAGAGACAAGTCCCTTTGCGTAACACAAGGCTTTGTAGTAATAACTTCAATTTTGCCTTTACGTCCCATACTATGGTACAATAAGGCATCTTCTTTACGAATTTTCATAGTTTCACC
>CALGXJ010000158.1 GCA_937936035.1 Eximiradius proteiniborus | reverse complement strand
GTTTTGAAAGTTTTCTATTTGAAATTGATTTTTCATTACGTGCAAAAGAATCTGGCTATTCTCCAATTTGTATAACTGACAGTATAGTCGTAATAAAAGATAACCTTGAAATTAATATGCCGACAGAAGCCGAAATCGGTCTATTTACTGAAAAATGGGGGAAATTATTTAAAGCTGAAAATACTGCAAATAGTATTGATAATCAACAAGTGCAATCAGTCAATCAGCGTTTGTTGGGAATGGTAAAGAAATTATCTGAAAAAGGTGAAACTGCTGAAATTCAGAGATTAGGGAACATCCTATTAGTGCCAAATTTGCAATTATTGAGTGAAAAAGAGATATTGTCGCTGGAGATCAATGAAGAGTTATTTAATACTTATAGCAAAATTGACGAACAGGGTACCGAATTCAATTATGAGGATTTATTTCAAATTTATGATAATAAGCCGGAGCCCGAAAAAGTTTTTTCTGTTAGCAATGTAACACCTGCAAAACCACGTATTCTGCTTACAATGTATGGTTGGGACGAAAGTGGTGGTGGCACTACTTTTCCCCGCTCTGTTGCGATTGCACTTGCACGACGTGGATATGAAGTAGCAGTATTTTATGCAACAGCGAACCATCCAACAATTCGTCAGCCATATTACTTAGAATCTAAGATAGAGCAAGGTGTTCATTTGTATGGAGTTTATAATCGCCCAACTATTTTTTTGGATGCTCTGGATCCGGAAAGAGAGATACGAGATGAGCAAATTGTCAAGTTATTTGCACAAGTCATAGATGAATTCAAACCTAACATTGTTCACTATAACAATTTTCTCGGGCTTTCGTTCGCAATTGGTGAAATCCCGTATTCTAAAGGAATACCTTCACTTTTCACAACACATAATTACCACATAATCGATCCAATGCTATATCTATACCGATCTGATTTGTCTCTGTGGCAAAACACTGATTTTTCCCAGAATTCAGAACTTGCGAAAAATTATCCTGAATTACACAACTCCTATAGAAAACGAATAGAAGCGGCAAAAAAATTAGTCAATGAGCATATTACATATACTCTTGCAGTATCTCGGAGAGTAAAAGAACTATTTGTAGATTTTGGAATTAATCCTGGCAAGATTACAATTGTTCATCAAGTGCCAGAACAAGCCCAGAAATTAACTTTACAGACATTCAAGAACCGGAAGCCAGAGTATCCTATTCGATTTGGCTACATAGGCGGAGTAATGCCTCACAAAGGTGCTCACGTGCTGGTTCAGGCAGCACAATCTATACCTAAAGAAAAAGCTGAATTTTTGATATATGGATTTGTATCACCAGACTATCTTAGGTTACTTGAACGCCTTGATGTTAATAATAGAATTAAGTTTATGGGACAATATCAAACTGATGAACTTCTATCAATTGCTGAGCAACTCGATGCAATTGTGTTGCCAAGCGTATGGGAGGATTGTGCTCCACTTGTGATAGCCGAAGCAATTGCAATGAAATTACCTGTAATTGCTTCACGATTAGGGGGATTTCCGGATTTTGTAAAACACGAAATAAATGGGAAGCTCTATTCACACAATTCGCCATCTGAGCTTACTAAAATATTATGGGAAGTAGTTGAAAATCCTGAATTAATAAATATTTGGCGTTCTAATTGTAACTTAACTCATAATTTTGATGACTATATCGACCATATTTTAGGTCTTTACGAAAAATTAATTGCAGGCAATCGTCCGGATGTTGAAGAAATTGAGTTAATCTTTTAAAATGAAAACAACTATTCGCAATGCTGTTATACTATTTGGAAGTACTCTATCTGTTATGGCAGGAGCAATTGTA
This sequence comes from Eximiradius proteiniborus, assembly GCA_937936035.1. Lineage (GTDB taxonomy): Bacteria > Bacteroidota > Ignavibacteria > Kapaibacteriales > UBA2268 > JAKIZO01. Next base: position 1,161 of record CALGXJ010000158.1, on the reverse strand, counting down.
ACTCCTGCTTTGCCTTATATCACACAAAATTTTTCCAATATTGAGAACATAGAATTTCTAACAAAGTTAATTTTATCACTTCCTCCACTATTTATTGCAATTTTTTCACCTATTTCTGGTTATTTTTTCGAAAAATTTGGTAGAAAGCCAATTTTAATTATTGCAGCTATTCTTTATGGAATTGCCGGAACAACGGGTTATTATTTTAACGACATATATTTTATTTTAGTTGGCCGGGCATTTCTTGGAATTGCAATTTCAGCATTGATGACTGGATTTATTGTTGTATTAGGCGATTTGTTCGATGGTGAAAAGCGAAACAAATTTATTGGCATTCAAGGAGCAATAATGAGTTTCGCAGGTGTGATTTATTTGCTACTTGGTGGATTGCTTGCTGATATTGACTGGAATGTTCCATTTATAACTTATGCTGTATCGATTATTGTCGGAATTCTGCTGTTATTTTTTCTGGATGAAACTTTTCATAAAACTGAAACAAGTCACCCAGTTAAGTTTTCTATTAACTTGAAAACATCATTGATTTATTTAAGTGCGATTTTTGTAATGATTTGCTACCTGATGGTGCCAACTCAGTTGCCTTTTTTGATTAATTATCAATTTCCAAATTTCCCGGCATCGAAAATTGGTTTGCTAATAGCAATATGGATTATGTTTTCATCTCTTTCGTCGCTGTTTTATCCTAAGATAAAAAACAGAGTTCCATTTCGTTATGTTTATATGATTGGTTTTTTCATTTGGGGCTTTGGGCATTTACTAATTTATTTTTCATCAAATTTAATAATGTTGGTTGCATCGCTAATTTTTTCAGGATTAGGAAATGGTTTGGTTGTGCCAAATTTAAAATCACACATTTTAGCACATTCGACAGAACACAATCGTGGGATTAATAGCGGATTTCTTACGACTGCTCTTTATGTTGGTCAATTTCTTTCACCAATTGTTGTTCAGCCAATGTTTCAATATGCCAATATTTCACAAATATTTCCAATTTTCGGAATTTTAATGTTTTTAATTTCTATAGTTTATATTTTTACAAATAAAATTTAGGTGTAAAATGAATTCTTCACCATTTTATATTCAGAAAACCCGAAAAACATTTACTGCGGCAATAGAAGCAGTAAAAGCAAATGCTGCCCAAGC
>CALGXJ010000157.1 GCA_937936035.1 Eximiradius proteiniborus | reverse complement strand
ATGGAAAAGTAATAAATCAAATTGCCTTCACTACTAATAAAGATGAATTTCTTAATTTTTTAAATTCAAAATAAAATGTCCGTTCCAAACAAAAAAGAAAGGCTGGGTTGGTATTTTTATGATTGGGCTAACTCAGCCTTTCCTACAACTGTCATTACAGTTTTTTTAGGACCATATATTACTTCAATCGCAAACAATGTTGCAGTCAATGGACAGATTAATGTTTATGAATTAGAAATTGCAAGTGGCTCATATTATCCATACTTAGTCTCGATTTCTGTTTTCTTGCAAGTATTTTTCCTCCCAATAATTGGAAGTATAGCAGACAAAACAAAAGCCAAAAAATCAATATTGGGTGTCGCAGCATATATTGGAGCATTAGCAACATTGAGTTTATTCTTTTTGGACGGGAACAAATATATCTTTGGTGGCTGGATGTTTGTAGTTGCAAATATTTCTTTCGGTGCTTCCATTGTTGTATATAACTCAATTTTGAATGATATTTCGACAATAGACGAACGAGATGAAGTTTCTTCGAAAGGATGGGCATTTGGATACATCGGTGGTGGTTTACTACTACTGATAAATCTCGTTTTCTTTAGCAATGCTGATAGTTTTGGAATAAGTACATCTGATGCAGTTCGCATTTGTCTTGCTTCCGCCGGTGCTTGGTGGGCAATATTTACTGTATTCCCCTTATTATGGATAAGAAATTATAAAAATCAGATACACAAACGAGACAAAAGTCCAGTAAAAATATTAAGGGGCGGTTTCGAACAGTTTATTGATACATTTAAAAATGCTAAAAAATATCCAAGAACACTGTATTTTTTGATTGCATATTTGATGTATAACGATGGTGTGCAAGCAGTAATAGCCCTTGCAGCACAATTTGGACAAGAGGAACTTGGTTTAGAAATGTCTTTTCTGACATTAGTAATATTGATTGTTCAATTTGTTGCTTTCGGAGGTGCGTTACTATTCGGTAAACTTGCGAACTATTTAGGAACAAAAAAAGCACTAGCAACAAGTATTATTATCTGGATATGTGCAATTATTTTTGCATTCGGTTTTTTATATGGTAAAACTGAGTTTTTAATCTTAGGTCTGACAATTGGATTAGTAATGGGTGGCACTCAGGCTTTGAGCCGTTCACTTTTTTCAAAAATTATTCCAAAAAATCAAGAAGCAGAATACTTTAGTTTCTACGAAATAAGCGAACGTGGAACAAGTTGGCTCGCTCCATTACTTTTTGGTTTAGTGTATCAGTTTACTTCATCTTACAGGCTGGCGATATTATCACTGCTTTTATTTTTTATTATTGGTTTATATATGTTATTACGTGTAAAATTAGATAAAGCAATAATTGATGCTCAATCATAAACCTATCTTAATATCTCTTCCAAAGCTACTCGTGCGTCAGTTTGCTCGTCTCTATATTTCACAATAACGGGGGTATAGATGCCCAATCCATAATTTTCTGCAAAGTAGCCTTTAACTTTTCTGCTACCTGCCACAACCACAGCGGAGCGTGGCACTTCCAGTGGTTTGTCGTTAGAGCCCTTTATTATACGATTATGAACAATATCGTATATTGGAGTAGATGCAGTTAAAATAACCCCTGATGCAATAATCGCGTTTTGTCGAATAAGTACCCCCTCGTAGATACCACAATTACCACCAATAAGCACATTATCCTCGATTATCACAGGACGAGCACCAATTGGTTCAAGTACACCGCCTATTTGAGCAGCAGCACTAATATGAACGTTTTTCCCGATTTGAGCACAAGTACCGACGAGTGCATGAGAATCAATCATACTTCCCGAATCAATGTAAGCCCCGATGTTTATATACATAGGTGGCATACAAATCACACCATTCGCAATATATGCTCCGGTTCTAATAGATGATCCGCCAGGGACTAATCTAATATTATCTTGTAGTGAAATTTGTTTTAGTGGTAAAGTATGTTTGTCAAAAAATCGGAATTCGTCAGAAATAGGTATTTCTACCAACTTTCCATATCGAAAAAGTATTAGTATCCCCTCTTTCACCCAGGTGTTAATTACCCATTCTTCATTAATTTTTTCAGCGGCGCGAATTTTGCCTTTGTTTAAAAGATCAATAAATTCATCGGCAAATTGCTGAAACTCTAAATGCGAACAATGCTCATAATTCTGTTTAAGATGAGCAATTTTCTCATCCAATGTATTCATAAGTAGCTCTATTTAAGTATTGAGATAGCTTCTTCAATATTGTTGTATATGCGAAGAACCTTGTGCAAATGAGTAACTTCAAGTAAATACTTAACTTTCTCAGGCACATTTACTAAAGCAAATGAAATATCGGAATTGCGTAATGTGCTCATTGTCCCGACAAGCATGCCCAAACCCGTACTATTAATAACTTCGACTTCACACAAATCAGCAATGATAACACTAACGTTCTGCTCTTTACATTTTTGTATAGCAAGATTGAATTCTAAAGCATCATTTCCACCAAGAACCTGTTTTTTCAATAAAATTATTGCGATTTTCGCTTCTTCAGATAAAAATTCTATGTTATATGAATTATCTTGATTCATTACGCAATCCTGTTTAAGTTATTTACTCAATAATACAAAAAAAAATTTTGCGTTCAAAATACAATTTGAGTAATTATCATTTTATCTGATAAATCGTAAAAAATTATTAATTTGCAAAATTATATTTTGCAAATTTGAGGTTAATAATGGCAGAACAATTAAACGAGCAAGATTTAAGACGTTTTGAAGAACTCGAACTGCTTGAAAAAGCAGGAATTGAGGTTTACCCATATAGTTTTAATAAAACACTTTCTGCAAAATTTATCTTAGAGAATTATAATGACGAAAAACCCGATGAATTATCAAATGTCGGTGTTGCAGGACGTATTTCTGCAATAAGGAGAATGGGAAAAGCAAGTTTTTTTCACATTGCAGATGAAACCGGTAAAATTCAAATTTATATGAAAAAGGATGATTTGCCAGATTTTTACGAAAACACAAAATTACTTGATATAGGCGATATAATTGGAATTGAAGGATTTGCATTTAGAACAAAAACTGGTGAAATCACTATTCACGCACGAAAAGTATCTCTACTTGCAAAATGTTTGCGAACTTTACCTGTGGTTAAGGAAGAAATTGACGAACAGGGCAATAGAATTGTATATGACGCATTCGCCGATAAAGAGCTTCGTTATCGCCGTAGATACGTTGATTTAATTGTAAATCCTGACATTAAGAATACATTCGTTAAGCGTTCAAAAATCATTTCTTACATTCGAAAATTTTTTGATGAAAAAGGTTGGTTAGAAGTTGATACACCAATTTTACAAACTATTTATGGTGGAGCAACAGCGCGACCTTTCATTACACATCTGAATGCTTTGGATATTACTTTATATTTAAGAATTGCAGTTGAATTATATTTGAAACGTTTGATTGTAGGTGGCTTTGAAGGAGTTTATGAAATTGGCAGAAATTTCCGCAATGAGGGAATGGATAGAACTCACAATCCTGAATTTACAATGTTAGAACTTTACGTTGCATTCAAGGACTACAACTGGATGATGGATTTAACAGAAGAATTGATTTCAAAAACTGCATTAGAAGTGAATGGCTCATATGAAGTAGAGTATGAAGGAAAGCTAATTAGTTTAAAACCACCATTCCGCAGAGAAAAAATGTTTGATTTGTTCAAGCAATATACAGGATATGATCTAAAAGGAAAGTCGCGTGAAGAATTATTTGAAATAGCAAAAAAATTAAACGTTGAAATAGATAAAGATTCCTCATCAATGAAAATACTTGATGAGATATTCGGTGCAAAAATTGAAGAACACCTTGTTCAGCCAACTTTTGTAATTGATTATCCTCTTGAAATGTCGCCACTTGCCAAAAAGCATCGCAGTGAAGAAGGTCTTGTTGAACGCTTTGAATTATTTGTAAGTGGCAATGAGCTTGCAAATGCATTCAGTGAACTTAACGATCCCCGGGACCAAAGACAGCGTCTTGAAGAACAAGCAAGAATTAGAGCCGCAGGTGATGAAGAAGCAATGGTTGTTGATGAAGACTTCTTATATTCGCTTGAAGTTGGTATGCCACCAACAGCTGGGTTGGGCATTGGGATTGACAGACTTGTAATGCTGCTGACAGGCGAAAGTTCAATACGTGATGTCATACTGTTCCCTATGATGAGACCCGAAAAAAATAAGTAAAAATGGATGATTATTATTCAATAAAAAAGAAAACAAAAAGTTCGTTAATTATTCATATTGGACTTTTTGTAGCAACATTTATTACTTGCTCGATTGCAGGAACACAGTGGGCTAATGTAGATTTCACAGAAGTATTGAATTGGCATTACGGTATCACTTATGCCGTATTAATTTTAACTTTTTTGTCTGCCCACGAATTTGGACATTATTTTGCCGCGAAATATTATGGGGTTGATGCAACTCTACCATATTACATACCATTTCCAATACCAATAGCAATTAATTTTGGAACTCTTGGTGCAGTAATTAAGACACGTTCACCTATTCCAAATAGTAAAGCACTTTTTGATATTGGTGCAGCAGGACCAATTGCTGGATTTATTGTTTCGTTAATTTTTCTTATTTATGGATTTGCAACACTGCCACCAATTGATTTTCTTTATTCAATACATCCAGAATATATTACCCTTTATGGAGGAGAAATTCCCAACAAAAGTTTATTTTTCGGAGATACAATACTTTTCTGGTTGCTTGCCAAATTATTTGCTAATCCTAACGGTTTTTTACCACCAATGAATGAAATATATCATTATCCTTTTTTGAATGTAGGGTGGTTTGGATTATTTGTTACTACCTTAAATATGCTTCCTATTGGGCAACTCGATGGAGGGCATATTACTTATGCAATGTTTGGAAGAACAAAACACGCAAAGATTGCCCGTATATGTTGGGGAATATTAATTATTTTGGGAATATTTTCACTCTTTGG